>JAFVFA010000052.1 GCA_017475725.1 Spirochaetales bacterium | reverse complement strand
GTAGAGTTTCTTCAGCCTGTAGTTTATGGCTCCAGTCGACATTGAGAGGTCCTCTGCGAGCCTTTCATTGCTGTCGTTGGTCAGGACTCCGGCTATTATCGACATGTCCACAGAGTCACACTGGGAAAGGCATTCCTGGATTGACTTCAGGGAGTCTGCGCCCTTCCTCATTATGTTCTTGTCGAGCTCGGAGCTTGCGGCAGGGACACCGAACTGGTTGATCTCCACCTTGACACCCGGCATGAAGCCCGTGCTCCCTCTGGGCTTGAGGTAGCTGCGCATTGTAGTGACTATTGACTCCACGTTCGGGTTGCGTGTCAGGGTCCTCCACAGCTCATAGGCGTTCTCGCCCGTCTCGTAGTAGCTTCTTGTGGCAGATGTCAGGGTGGGATTGGTGTAGCGGCAGAGGGATGTATCCCCCAACCCCGCCACAAAAAGCTCGTCCGGGACCCTGATTCCGTTGTCCTCTGCGTACTTCAGCAGGAAGGCGGCGGAGTAGTCGTTCGAGCAGATGACGCCATCATAGGACCGTATGTTCTGCAGGAACTTGTCATCCCCATTCTGGGACCCTGAGTTGCGGAAGAAGATGTCGTTGTATGAGGTGTCCAGACCCAGCTTGCTGGTTGTGCCCAGAAAGCTCTCGACCTTCATGGAGTCGTTGGACGAATTCGCATTGATGTCAACCAGGGCGATCTTCCTGCGTCCGTAATAATGGAAATAGTGGACCATCTCCTCTATTGCCGAATGGCTGCCGTACATCGTCCCGGAGACATCCTCACCGTACTTGGACGGTATGGTCCCGATCAGTATCGGGCGGAGGTTTCTGGACCTGACCTGGTCCAGCGTCTCCTTTATCCATGAGTGTGTGGTGCCGATTATGACTATGGCGGTTGTCTGAACATCGAGCTCATTGATGGAAGAGAGCCTGCGGACCTCCTGCTTGTGCCTTGCCGCGGCCTCCTCCAGCCCCTCTATGCTCCGTGCATACCAGAAGGGCGTCATGTAGTTTGGCTCAACTATCAGAAAAATCGTTTTGTTGTCCAGCTGCATATACCCTCCCATAATAATTCAACAAAGAAAATTCTAAATCCCATCATCCGCGTTTTCAAGGGCATTTTATCAGATGGGCATTTTATCAGATGGGAACCAAAGCATGCCCCAAATATTTCCGCTTTTTTTGCCGCTTTTTTTGTATTGTCTGATGGTGAACCCAGTGACTAATCTTTGAGTGTGAATCCGTATGCGCTTACGTGCGCTACAAATATAGAAAAGGGAGTCATCGATGCAGGCATTGATAACGAACATTCAGAGATTCTCCTTGAACGACGGTCCAGGCATAAGGACCACAGTGTTCTTCCAGGGGTGCAACATGCACTGCACATGGTGCCACAATCCGGAGACGATATCCATGAAGCCGGTTCTCATGCACTATTCCAACAAGTGCATAGGCTGCGGAACATGCTTCAGGCTCAGCGACCCACCCAACGCCGTCAGGCTGGAGGGCGGCAGACATGTGATTGACAGGAAGATACTGAAAAATGCGGAGGATCTGGCGGAGAACTGCACAGCATCCGCCCTTGTGATGTCCTCAAAGCCATACACCGTTGAGGAGGTCATGGCGGAGGTGCGTCAGGACAAGCTGTACTACGATCTGTCGGACGGTGGCGTCACGGTCTCGGGAGGAGAGGCCTCTCTCCATTCGGCCTTCATAGAGGAGCTTGCCGACGCCTGCCACGCAGAGGGCATCAGGATAGCCTGCGAGACCAACATGGCCCTTCCCTACCACCGGATCGAGCCAATGCTGAAGAAGATGGACCTTATCATGTGCGACCTGAAGCATGTGGACTCCCCCACCCACAAGAAGTACACAGGGGTTGACAACCAGATCATATTCAACAACATCGGAAGGTCATCCCTTCTCGGGATCCCCATGATAGTGAGGACACCTCTGATACCAGGGGCCACGAACGACATCACGAACCTCAAGGGCGTTGCCGAGTTCGTGTCCAAGCTGAGGAACATAAAGTACTACGAGCTTCTGAACTACAATCCTCTCGGCTCCTCCAAACGCATGGCAATGGATGCGGAGGACCCATTCGGGGACTGCAGGCCGTATTCCAACAAGGACCTGGAGGAGATACGGAAACAGCTGCAGGACGCAGGTGTGGAACTGAAGATAAGCTGAACAAGAGGAAGAGATGAGCGAGATAAGATTCATAAACGAGTTCGACCCGAACAGGACATTCTCCTATGACGAGAGGATTGCACTTCTGCGCAGGCGGAAGGTCCAGCAGACCGAAGAGAAGGCAAAGGCCGGTGGAGCGGACGAGGACGACTACGGGCTTATAGTCCAGAATGTGTTCGACTACAAGCTGAAACCCAACCACCCCAACGGATCCATATACGGCTACAAGGCATGGACGGAGAACTACTGCTCCATTCTGCAGCAGCATCCAATCTACGTGGATGCCCTTGATGCCTTCTCCGCAAAGGGCTTTCTGTTCCTTGAGAGACTCAGACCCAAGACAAAGAAGTGGAACCCTGACTACGCCTACCCTGAGCTCCAGGCCATCTTCGACAAGTACCAGGTCATATCGGGAATAGACAACTGCCACCATTTCACACCGGATCTCCAGATCGGAATGGACCTCGGATGGGGTGGAATACTCAGAAAGCTCAAGGAGCAGAAGGAGCTCCATGACGAGACACACAGGGAATTCTACGACTCCGAGATAGAGGTTGTGGAGAACATAATGGCCTTCATAAGGAGGGCCGCGGACGAGATTGAGGCCTGCTCCAGGGAGGAGAAGAACAAGCAGCTTTCCGAAAACCTCAGAATAATGGCCGATATTGACAGAAAGATAGCTGAAAATCCTCCTGAGACCTTCAGGGAGGCCATCCAATGGAGCAACTGGTTCAGCATGCTGAGCAGAACCTACAACAGAGGAAGCGCAGGTGGACAGCTTGAGGACCTCTTCAACCCGTTCTATGAGCGTGACATCAAAGCCGGAAGGCTCACGGACGACGAGGCCATCTTCTACCTTGCCTGCATGTTCCTGCAGGACAGCAGATACTGGCAGCTTGGAGGACCTGACGAGAACGACAACGACAAGACCTGTCATCTGAGCTACCTTGCCCTCTACGCCGCAGACAAGCTCAACATCGCGACAAACCTGACGATCAGGGTCCATGACAAGCTTGACCCTGTCTTCTTCAGGGAGTCCGTTGAGCTCCTTTTCAAGAACAAGCAGGGATGGCCAAGATACTCGAACGACAAGGCCCTCACCGAAGGATTCATGAGATGCGGCTACTCCAAGGAGCTTGCAAGGAAGAGGGTTGCCGCAGGATGCCACTGGATGTGCATGCCGGGCATGGAATACACGATGAACGACACGGTCAAGGTCAACATCGCAATGGTGTTCTCCGTGGCCTACAAGGACATGATGGACAACGCCGGAAGCATAACCCCAAGCTCAGAGGTCCTCTGGGACTACTTCAGCAAGCATCTGAAGATAGCAGTGGATGCAACCGGAAAGGGCATAATCCACCATCTGACCTACCAGACAAAGAGCCAGCCAGAGCTGATCCTCAACCTCTTCCAGCACGGTCTGATCGAGAAGGGGGAGAACATAACGGACGGAGGGGCCAACTACTACAACATGTGCGTCGACGGAGCGGGCCTGGCAGTTGCGGCCGACAGTTTCGCCGCCTGCGAGCAGAGGATAGACATAGAGCACAAGCTCACCTACGCCGAACTCACCAGGCACATGGATGCGGACTTCAACGATGAAGGCGGGGAATACACAAGGCAGATGATGCTCCACAGCGAGAGATACGGCGGCGGAGACACCATAGGTGACAGATGGGCCGTCAGGATATCCAAACTCTGGACCTCTCTGGTAAGGGACCTTGTCAGACAGCACAGCGACAACCCGAAGCACGTCAACTTCATCCCGGGCTTCTTCTCCTGGTCAAACACCATACTTCTGGGTTCGATCCTGGGTGCTACGCCCAACGGAAGAAGGAAGGGAGAACCCATAAACCATGGGGCAAACCCGAACGGCGGTTTCAGGAAGGATGGAGCTGTGACAAGCATGTGCAACTCCATCGCCGCCATCCAGCCTGGCTACGGGAACACCGCCCCCGTCCAGCTTGAGGTTGACCCTCAGATAGCCAACGACCCGGAAGGGGTCGACAAGATGTGCGCCATGGTCATGGGCATAATGAAGAGCGGAAACACCCTTCTGAACATCAACATAATCGATGCCAAGAAGATACTGGAGGCTCACAAGGATCCGTACAAGTATCCGGACCTTGTCGTCAGGGTCACAGGCTTCACGGCCTTCTTCGCCATGTTGAGCGAGAAGTTCAGAGAACTGGTCGTGGACAGGGTCAGAGCCGTAAACGGCGATGCCTGTGAAGAATAGAAAACGGTAAAATGGAGGAACATATGAGAGACGTACCAACCCAGAAACTGGATGTCACAACAAGAGAGAACAGAACAACAGTGCTGCTGCCGGGATGCATTCCCGGTGCCACACCCTATCATCACTCGATCATGGCGGGGACTGAGCTCACACTCGAGCCCGGAGACTTCTACCATATCCTGATCTGCTTCATCGGAGAGGTTGAGTTCGACACTGACGGCAACGAGTACTCATTCCACGAGAGAGTCTCCCTCATCCCGGATCCAAAATGCAGCGTCACCATCAAGGCCAAGACGGATGCACACATACTTGAGATCAGATGGAACTTCAGAGAGGGCGATGACGAGCTGGCAGCAGAGTACAAGACGCAGTTCCCTCTCATCCAGATCTACCGCAACTCAAAGCAGTACAGGGACAGGAACAAGAGCGACAAGACCATCAGCAGAAGCTGCGTTGACCAGAGGAAGATTCCACGTTTCGCCTACGGTTCTGTCGAGACATATGGAGTCGATGCAGTCAAGTCGCATGACCACCCGATGCTTGACCAGTACTTCTTCTCTTTCCCGGAGAACGAGATGGACGTCCTGATCGACTTCGAACCCGTCCACATGTCAGGTTCGGAGCTGCTCTACATCCCACTTGGATCGATGCACGGAGTTGACGTCAAGGAAGGCGAGCACTGCCACTACCTCTGGATAGACTTCTATCCGGACAACGACCTTGCCCTCAAGAGACTTGATGCCTCGCACATCCCAACAGGCAAACACGCCGACTTCAACTCCAAGGGAGAGAGAATCGGCTGACAATGAGATACGACGTTCCACTTAAGCTCACATCGGGAAGGGCCTGGAGAACCTACACAGGCGGAAGCCTGATTGACAGGATCCACGGCATACAGGACAGCAGGGACACCCAGTTCCCTGAGGAGTGGATAATGTCCACTGTTGTGGCCAGAAACGCAGGCAGGGAGGACATCATCGAGGGGATCTGCTTCCTTGACGATGACAAGTCAGTGTCCCTGAAGGACTACATCGAGTCCGATCCCGAAAAAGCCCTTGGAACAAGGCATGCCAGAAACATCGGTGCGACCACCGGTGTTCTGGTCAAGGTCATAGACGCCGCCGAGAGGCTGACGGTGCAGGTCCATCCAAACAAGGAGAAGGCGCTGTCCCTGTTCAACTCCAAGTTCGGCAAGACTGAATGCTGGTATGTGCTGGGAGGCAGAACCATAGACGGCGAGGCCCCCAGCATATACATGGGTTTCAAACCCGGCATAACCAGAGAGGAATGGAAGCGCTGCTTCGATGAGCAGGACATCCCTGCCCTCCTTGGCCACATGCATCACATAGAGGTCAAACCCGGGGACACCTGGCTGATAAACGGGGGTGTCCCGCATGCCATAGGCACAGGCTGCCTTCTGGTTGAGATACAGGAACCCACCGACTACACCATCAGGGTCGAGCGGACCACACCAAAAGGTCTGAAGGTTGCAGACATGGGTTGCCACCAGGGTCTGGGATTCGAGAGGATGTTCGACTGCTTCGACTACAACGGATACACACTGGACCAGGCCATGGAGAAATGGAAGATCCAGCCGACCATCCTCGAAAGGACAGACGGGTTCGTGCGCAGCCAGATCATAGGCTACGAGAACACCAGCTGTTTCAGGATGGAGCGGATCAATGTGACCGGAAGGTGCGACCTGAAGTCTGACGGCATATTCTGCGGCATATACATCCTTGGAGGAAGAGGCAGGATGATCACCAGTGACCGGGAGATCCCGATCCGAGGAGGAGACCAGTTCTTCGTCCCTGCCGCATCCGGGGACTACTCCATATCAGCCTACAGCGGCAGCACCATTGAGATGTTCCGCTGCTTTGGCCCTGAGAACTAGAAGACCATGAATGAGAACGAGAGATACACAGGCAAGCCGGAGGACCCATCAAGGACGAAGGGCTCCTTCGACGTCATAGTCATCGGTGGAGGCATTGCAGGTTGCAGTGCTGCCATCGCAGCAAGGAGACATGGAAGAAGTGTCCTGCTGATAGAGAAGCTCACGGTCCTTGGCGGTCTTGCCACAACAGGACACATAACGATCTACCTACCCCTTGACGACGGCTATGGCCGCCAGGTGATAGGAGGAATCAGTGAGGAGCTTCTGAAGCTCTCCACAAAATACGCCTACCATGGTACCGACATCAGGACATGGAAGGAGGAAGGAAGAAGGTACGAGTGCAAATTCAACGGCCCCGCCTTCTCCCTTGCCCTTGAGGAGCTGCTTGTCACAGAAGGAGTGGAGATCCTCTATGACAGCCTGTTCGTCGGAGGCCTCATGCATGGAGGCATCTGTAAAGGTGTCTTTGTGGAGAACAAGAGCGGAAGATCCCTCTATGCAGCCAAAGCAGTTGTCGACGCCTCCGGAGATGCGGATCTGTTCTTCAGAAACGGCTCCAGATGCATAGCTGCAAAGAACAGCCTTTCAATCTGGTTCTATGCGACAGACTCTGAAGGACCTGCAGATGACGGCAGTTGCATAAACCAGAACCGCGGAGGACGGGATGCACCCGGCATAAGGCTGATCAGCATGGGCAGGATAGACACAAAGGCCAGGAAGCACATCGTCAACGTCCCATACTACGGAGACAGTGCGGAAGACGTGGACAGGTTCATAAAGGATTCCCACTCCAGCCTTCTCTCTGAGATGAAGAGAAACCCGACCCTTGAGCCCGCCTCCCTTCCAGGCATGGCCGACATCAGGATGGCCAGAAGGATAGAAGGGGCCTACGAGCTGTCCGACAGGGATGCGAACATGCACTTTGACGACAACATAGCGGGGACCGGAGACTGGAGGAGACCAGGACCGGTGTACGAGATCCCGTACAGGACGCTTTTCAACGATCATCTGGAGAACGTCCTCTGCGCAGGACGCTGCATAAGCGTCTCAGGAGAGGCTTGGGAGATAATCAGATGCATTCCGCAGGCAAGTGCAACAGGACAGGCCGCAGGCACTGCCGCATCACAGCTGATAGAGGAAGGCACCACAGTCCGGAACCTGGATGTCAGAAAACTCAGGTCCACCCTCAAGGCAGATGGTGTTATACTTGATGTCAACAAGGAGAACAGATGGACAGGAAACTGAGATTCGGAATCATCGGATTCGGAATGATCGGCTACTACCATGCCGAAGTGATAAGGCAGGTGGACGGCTGTGAACTGGTTTCCTGCACATCCGCATCCTACAGCAGCGCACAGAAGCTGGCAGAGAAGTTCAACATAGAGGCAAAACCTTCAATTGATGACCTCTTATCGGATGAAAGAATCAATTTCGTTACAATATGCTCACCTTCTGGAAATCATTACGAGGCCGCAAAACAGGCTTTGTTCCATAACAGGAACGTTGTTGTGGAGAAACCGATGTGCCTTTCCCTTGAAGAGGCGGATGAGCTCATTGCCCTTGCAAAGGAAAAGGGGCTTGCCCTGTGCGTGATCTCACAGACCAGGTTCTCCGATTCCGTGCAGGCCATCCGCAGAGCCGTTGAGAACAACGAGTTCGGGAAGATGGTCTCCGCCCAGCTGATGATGCGCTATTCAAGACCCCAGTCCTACTATGACCAGGCCGATTGGCGCGGAACTGTCAAATACGATGGAGGCGGAGTCCTGATGAACCAGGGCATCCACGGCATCGACGTTCTCTGCTACATAATGGGAAGACCCAAATCCGTCATGGGCTATGCAACAACCAGGCTCAGGGACATAGAGGTGGAGGACACTGCAGTCGCCGCGGTCGAGTTCGAGAACGGGTCAGTCGGTTCCATAGATGCGACCGTCTGCTCCACACCGTCATTCGCGAAGAAGTTCATAATCTGCGGGGAGAAAGGCACCGTCATACTTGAAGACGACTCCATAAGTCTCTGGGCCCTGCCCTCCCCATGCCCTGTCAGCGGGCAGAGCACCACGGGAGGATCAGCCTCCGCGGACCCCAGGGGGATAAACACCGAATACCACAGGAGGGAGTTCGAGAACATCAGGGACCATTACATGTACGGGAAGCCTCTGCTCATCGATGGAGATCAGGGCAGAATTCCGCTTTCTGTGATTCTGGGTCTCTATTCATCATCGCGCAATGGTGTTAGAATTCCTCTCTGAAAGGCAAAATACACACAAAAAGGGAGTCTCACATGATCAAAGCAGTATTACTGTTCGCAGTCGGGCTTGTCCTTCTGATCAAGGGCGGCGATTGGTTCGTTGACGGTGCTGTGGGCGTAGCCCATCGCTACCACATTCCGGAGATTCTGATCGGGGCCACAGTCGTCTCCATCGGAACCACAATACCTGAAGTCATGGTCTCTTCCATTGCGGCCGCAGTCGGACAGAGCCAGACAGCATACGGGAATGCAATCGGATCCATAATCTGCAACACAGCACTGATCTGCGCAATCACAATCTCAGCAAAGTCCGTCGCCGAAGTCAACACAAAGACATTCAGGACCCCGGTCATGTTCTTCTTCGGAGCAGCCATTCTCTATGCGGGGGTTGCCTACACCACAGGAACATTCAGCAGACTGATCGGAATAATCCTCCTTGCCATCTTCCTGGTCTACATGACACTTACCGTCAGGCAGGCTTTGAAGAACAGACTGACCATAGACGATGCCGCTGAGGCTGAAGTCGAGAAAGACGAGGAGAAGGAGAAGAACTCGCCTCTCTGGAAGGACATCGTCCTGTTGATCCTTGGGGCAGGAGTCATTGCACTCGGCGCAAACCTTCTGGTTGACAACGGGAAGATCATCGCAGCCGGACTCGGAGTCCCGGAGTCGGTCATAGCATTGACCTTCATCGCACTCGGCACATCACTGCCTGAGCTTGTCACCGCAATAACCTCACTGGTCAAGGGACATTCATCCCTGTCTCTCGGAAACATAGTGGGAGCCAACCTGTTCAACCTTGTCCTTGTAAGCGGAATGGCAATGACCATCAATCCGTTTACGATCCCTGCAGACAAGCTGATAGGAGGCATGAACGCATCGCTGGTCGTGGACGTGCCGCTGATGTTCTTCGTCATGGCCTTCATGACGGTGCCGGCCCTGCTGACGAAGAAGCTCAGAAGGTACCAGGGCATAGTCCTGCTGATTGTCTACGCGGCCTACGTCATGTTCCAGTTCTTCTTCTGATAAGAAGGAAAACCATGTATAATGGTTTCCATGGATGATCGATACTCGCCTCCGTTTTGAAGCTCATCAAATCAGTGGTCGAAGATAATGTCGGAATAAATGTCGGAATAAATGTCGGAATAAATGAGCAGATAATCAATTGTCTGAGGACCAATCCTCATATGACTGCAAAAGAACTCTCAGCAGCAATCGGCATCTCTCAAAGGCAGGTGGAGAGAGCGATCGCCAAGCTGAAGCAGGAGAACAGATTGACCCGCATCGGCCCGAACAAGTCGGGCTGGTGGCAGGTCAATTCCAATCCCACATAATAGCATCACTTCAACATTGAAAGGAACCTCTTGGTCTGGAATGCACAGAAAAGCGGAAACGTCATGATGCTGTTCTCATTCCCGACATTGGCATCAGAGAACTTCATGCCTCTGTGAATTTCAGGATAGTGATTCGACTGTATCAGGGTACGCATGGATTTTGAATTGTTGTTGTTCGCCTTCACTTCAACAGGGATCAGCTCATCTGGTGTTCTGACAAAGAAATCTTCTTCAAGTGTCGAGTCATCACGTTTGTAATACACAGTAGGAAGATTCTGTTTGACGAATGCTTCTGAAACGAGGTTCTCATACAGAGCACCTTTGTAGGTGCCCAGATTCCTGTTTGCCCTTATATCATACTGGGCTTCCTCATCCAGCTGGGACACAAGAAGACCGGAGTCAGAATAATAGAGCTTGAACTTGCTGTAGTCCACATTTCCCTTGATAGGCAACTCAGGGAACCCCATGCAATAGCATATGTTCACAATGCCGGAATCAACCAGCCAATCGATGCAACCGGAGTATTCCCTGCTTCTGGCCTTGCTGGATACAACCGAGAACTGGAACTTCTTGTTCTCCTTTGCAAGCTGCGCCGGGATACTCCTGAAAACGTTGATTATCTTGGTCTGTTCAAGACCAGTCACGTACTTCCGGATATCCTCCTCATAATCCAGAACAATCTGTCCTTGGGTCTCCAAAGAACCTTCATAACTCTGTCTCTGAATGAAGCCGCTGACCACGGCAGGCATTCCACCGATCACTGCATATTCCAGCAGCAGGTCCTTGTAAACCTTCATTTCAACGTCAGAGAACGGAACATAGTTGACCATATGGGTCAGAATATCATCGGCAGCCTCATTGCGTCCTCTAGCCCAAAGGAACTCCTCGAAATCGAGGGAATGCATCTCATAATCGGTCTTGAAGCCCACACTGTTGCTGTGGATCTTCTTATAGTTGATCCCAAGCATTGAACCGGAGCAGATCACATCATACCGCCTGTCAAGACAGAAAGATTTCAATGTGGTTGCTATATCCGGGCAATCCTGAATCTCGTCAAAGACAAGCAGGGTATGTCCTTCCATGAATACCTTTGAAGGATCCAGAAGGCTGATGTTCCGTACAATCGAGTTAACATCGTATCCATCGGAGATGATGCTCTTGTATTTAGGCTCCAGGACAAAATTGATATAGACCACGTGAGAATAGTTATTCTCAGCGAACATCTCTATGGATCTGGTCTTCCCTATCTGTCGCGCGCCTTTGACAATCAGCGGTTTTCTATCCGGGTCCTTTTTCCATTCTGCCAGATACGAATCAATCTTGCGTTTAAGATACATGAAACTCTCCTCGCTCTATTTTCATTTAACAAATCAAATAAGTCAAGACTCATCACAAAAAATGAGCGAGTTTTCGATGTTTCATCACGAAAAATGAGCGAGTTTTTGAAGTTTCATCACAAAAAATGAGCGAGTTTCTCGATTTCAGCTCACTTGATCAGCAACGATGCGGCTTCATCATCTATGAAGAGGTACCACTCCGGGTGGGTCTTCAGAAGCGTTGCCGGAACCATGTTGTTCACCTTCTGCGTGATTGTGTCATAGACAGCCTTGGCCTTCACCGCATGCGGTACCACGGAGACTATGGTCTTGCATGACATGATCTGCCTTGGAAGCATGGAGATGGCCTGCTTAGGGACATCGTCCTCAGTTGCGAACCAGCCCTCACCCACCTGCTGCATGCGGCACTTGTGGTCCAGATTTACCACCCTGTAGGCCTCTGTGGCATCGAAGTCTGCAGGAGGGTCATTGAATGCGATATGCCCGTTCTCACCTATCCCTATGACGCCGACGTCGATGTCATCGCTTCTGAGCTCCTTGGTGAGCTCTGCGATGTTCCTCTGCACATCACCCTCACCGTTGACGAAATGGGCTGCCTTCGGATGCACCACATTGACGAACCTCTCCTTGAGGTACTTGCGGAACGAGGCGATATGGGTCTCAGGAAGAGCCACATACTCGTCAAGATGGAACATCTCGACCTTCGACCAGTCAACGTCAAGCTTGACAAGGGCATCGAACATCTCGAACTGGCTTGCACCGGTCGACAGGACTATTCTGGCGTACCCCTTCTCCCTGATGGCCTTGCTGATCAGTTCTGCGATCTTGAAAGCGGCCTTGCGTCCGTTCTCGACAGGAGTGGTTGAAACAGAGATATTGATATTCACGGTAACCTCACTTTCCGGCATTGCGGATTGCAACGCCGTCTATATAGACTTTCTTGATTTCGATTCCATCATTGCAGACAACAAGGTCCGCAGCCTTTCCGACCTCCAGAGAGCCGACCTCATCGTCCAGACCCATCAGAGCTGCAGGCTGGAGGCAGAGGATCCTGGACACCTCATCCATGGAAAGCCCCATGATGCAGTGCAGCGTCCTTGCAAGCCTGTCGCCCGTGGCCACGCTTCCTGCAAAGCATGTGCGGTCAGGCATCTTGGCTATCCCGTCCTCGATGATGCAGGCCGTGCCGTTGTTCTTCGGACCGAGTATCGACGGACCGTCAGGCATTCCTGCACCCCTCATGCTGTCAGAGCAGGCTATTATCCTGTCATGGCCCTTGAGCTTGAAGATCATACGCAGAAGCTCCGGAGGCAGATGGCTTCCGTCGCAGATCAGCTCTATGTTCATGCCGTCTATCAGATAGCCGCTCTCAACCGTTCCCAGGACCCTGAAGCCACCCCGCCTTGAGATTGTGCTCATGCCGCTGTAGAAGTGAGTCAGGAGGTTCAGGCCGTGGTCGAATGCCCTGGAGACGTCATCATAGGTGGCGGCAGTATGAGCCGCAGAGACTTCAATGCCCTGTTTCACCATTGTATCTATGAATTCCAATGCACCAGGTCTCTCTGGGGCCACCGACCAGCGCTTTATCAAGCCGTCTCCTGCTTCAAGCAGCATGTTGTAGTGTCTCGGCTCCGGATCCCTGATGTATCTGGGGTCCTGGGCACCCTTCTCAACCATGTCGAAATACGGTCCCTCAAGGTGGGTTCCGGGCATCTTGGCACAGCCCGGAAGATTTCCGGAAACCTGCATTCTGTGCACTGCACCAAGGTTTTTCAGGAATTCGACCATCTCCTCATCAGAGCTTGTCAGAGCTGTCGGAAGGCAGGTCGTCGTGCCGAAGCGTGCATGGCTGCGCGCAGCTCCGACTATGTCCTCCTCACTCCCGTCCATGAAGTCGAATCCACCGCTTCCATGCGTATGTGTGTCGACGAAGCCGGGCATGATGAAGCTGTCACCGTAGTCCAGATACTCCTCACCTTCCGGGATGGGAGGTTTCGATGCCGATATCCCGGATATCCGTCCGTCAATGACGCGGAGATATCCGTCAACCACTCTGTCTTTGAGAACCAAGCGTCCGTGTAGTACCATTTGAGTCCTGCTCTCCAAATTCGGGATCTGTCTGTCCGACATTGCAATAGTACAACATCGGCGAAGAAAAAGCACCCCTGTCCGCTTGAACAAAAATTCATGAACATCTCGGTTGCCTTTAGTAATTTTCATGATAAAATAAACTGTATAGCGAATTACTAGGAGGCTATTATGAAGAAACTATTCGTGGTCATGCTGATCCTCGCAACTGTTTTCACAGCAGTCTTCGCAGAGGCGGCAGCAGAGAACAAGGGTGCGGAGAAGATGGAGCTTGTCATCCTCAGCGCCGGTAAGGAATCAGAGAGTGAAGCCCTCATCGAGGCTTTCAACAAAGAGTATCCGAACATCTCAGTCACTCACCTTGAGAAGGACTCCGGAGATGTCCTCACACTGGTCCAGCAGAACTCATCTGACTCGGACGTCGTCCTCCTGATCGCCCAGGACAGCCTTATCCCGATGGCAGCGAACCTCTATCCGTACAAGAACGTCAACGATGCAAAGTTCGATGCAGAGTACAAGGATCCTGAGGGAAGATGGTATGCATGTTCAATGCCTCTCCAGACATTCATGTACAACACAGACCTCCTCAAGGGCGATGATGTTCCTAAGTCATGGTTCGACCTTGCAGATCCGAAGTACTACGGAAAGATCGTCATGACCAACCCGTCATCATCCGGAAGCGCATATGCACAGCTCTACATGATGTACAAGCTCACAGGCGACCTCAGCCTTGCAGAGGCCATCGCAAAGAACGGAACAACATACGTCACAGACTCCAAGTCCGGTCCTCAGGCTGTCGCACGCGGCGAGTATGCTCTGACGATGACAGGTGAGAGCAACGTCTCAAGCGCAATGGCAAACGGAAGCCCGGTCAACTACCTCTACCCACAGGAGGGAACAGGAAGAAGAATCGAGGGTGCAGGAATCATCGATGGCTGCAAGAACCTCGAGGCTGCAAAGATCTTCATGGACTGGTTCACTGGAAAGGGTGGCGCTGAGGTCATCAGAAGCGTCGGAAGAAGACCTGTCTCAACAGAGGTCGGCGGACCGGATTTCCTGCCGGCACTCAACGAGCTCCCGTTCTTCGAGTACGATGCCATCGAGGCAGGAGATCTCAAGAAGCAGCTCAGAGCTGACTTCAACGCTCTGCTGTAATCCACAAGGATCACAAATTGGGGCTGCCTGCCTGGCGGGCGGCCCTTACTTTTATAACACAAGAAACAGGAGAAACACCCTCTCATGAGCAAGACAGTAAGATATGAGAATGTAAACAAGATTTTCGGGTTGGGGACAAAGAATGAAGTGCACGCCCTCAAGGATGTGACTTTCACAATCAACGAAGGGGAGCTCTTCTGCCTCCTCGGACCATCAGGATGCGGAAAGACCACCCTGCTCAGGAACACGGCAGGTCTGGACACCATCACATCCGGAAAGATGTACTATGGTGACGTCGACATCTCGACCATACCTCCTTACAAGAGGAACATCGGAATGGTTTTCCAGAGCTATGCGCTCTACCCTCACATGTCGATCTTCGAGAATGTTGCATACGGTCTCAGAGTCAGGAAGGTCCCGAACGACATCGTGAAGAAGAAGGTCACCGAGGTCATGGAGCTTGTAGGGCTTCAGGAGGAGCTCAAGAGAAACCCGAGCCCGACAGCCCTCTCCGGCGGACAGCAGCAGCGTGTCGCCATCGCCCGCGCCCTTGTCTACGACCCGGACGTTCTTCTTCTGGACGAGCCTCTTGCCAACCTGGATGCCAAGCTTCGCCGCTACATGAGAGCCGAGATCAGAAGGATCCAGAAGGCGACGAACATCACAACCATCTTCGTCACCCATGACCAGGAGGAGGCCATGGCCGTAGGAGACAGACTCGCCGTCCTCAGAAAGGGCCTGGTCGAGCAGATAGGCACATCGGACGAGCTCTACAACCAGCCCAGAAACGCATTCGTCGCGAACTTCATCGGAAAGATGAACTTCTTCAACGCGCATGTGGTCTCCAAGGACGCAGAGGAGACGGTCGCGGAGATAGACTCCACCGGAATCCGTGTGGCCATCAAGCCCGAAAGGCAGCATGTGGACGCCAAGGTCGGAGACCAGGTTCTCATAGGCGGAAGACCTGAGTACCTGTCAGTCACCACGCAGGCTTCGGACAAGGCCGTCCCGGGCAAGGTCAGAATCATCCAGCACCTCGGATCCTTCATCCGCTACGAGGTCGAGGTGAACGGCAACATCTCACCTGTCACATTCGAGATCGACATGGACAGCCTGCAGAAGGACATCCATGAAGGCGACACCATCAACGTCACATTCGACCAGTCCAGAGTCGCCCTGTTCTCACCGGAGGGAAGAGAGATATGAGCGCAAAATACTCCATGATCGAGAATGGAGCGGAGACCAACAAGATCAAGAAGTTCTTCCAGAAGGACTTCTCCCAGCTGATCATCTTCATGATCCCCATGATCTTCATTGCGATCTTCCTGCTCTATCCTATGGCAATCACTCTTGTGAGGGCCTTCTGGGCACCTGCAGAGTACACATTCAAGTTCACAGGGTGGTCACTTGAGGGCTTCAGGACCTTCTTCGGCACCAAGCTCTACCTCAAGGCGCTGATCAACTCCATCATCGTCAGCCTCTCCGTCACGATCTTCTGCATCCTGATCGGAGTGCCGATGGGCTACTGCGTCGCCAGGGTCAAGATCCCGGGTAAGAAGCTCCTTGTGTCCCTCGGAATCCTGCCGATAATCATGCCGTCATTCGTAGGAGCCTACACATGGGTCATCCTGCTGGGAAACAACGGAATAGTCAGAGTGGCCATCAACTGGCTCCTCAAGCCTTTCGGAGTGACAATCCCAAGCATCTACGGAATGTTCGGAATGATCCTCTGCATGACGCTGACCTACTACCCCTTCGTCTTCCAGATGGCCTATGGAGCATTCTCCGGTGCGAACGCACTTCTTGAGGAGTCCGCAAGCCTGATGGGTGCAGGAAGGACAAGGATCATGAGGACCATAACACTTCCTCTGATCATCCCGTCACTCGGAGCCTCCGCACTCCTGGTCTTTGTCAGAGCGATCGGAAACTTCGGAATCCCGGCCGTCATAGGCGGAAACAACTACGTGCTCCCGACATTGATCAAGTTCGCATACAGCGGCGCCGGAGACATCAACCTGGCATCGTCCATCGCAGTCATCAACGTCATAATCACAGGTCTGGTGCTTTATCTGCAGAAGTACATCGTCTCACGCCACGAGTACGAGACCATCTCCGCCACTCACACGGAGATCAAGCAGCACACGAGCTTCGGCGCAAGGCTGTTCGCCATCATCCTCTGCCTGATAGTCCTGATCTTCTCGCTCCTGCCGCAGGTGACGATCATCGTCATGTCCTTCTTCAAGAGATGGACCGGTCTCCTGCCCACAGGCTTCACATGGGAGAACTACGCGAACATCTTCAAGAAGTCCAGCCACGAGCTGTTCAACTCCTTCTTCCTCTCGATCACAGCCACACTGATGTGTGCCGTCTTCGGCTCCATCCTAGCCTACATCACAGAGAGGAAGAGACCGAAGGGAGCCGCTCTTCTGGACCTGTCCATCATGGCCCCGTTCATCCTGCCCGGAACAGTCGTCTCAATCGCCCTGCTCTCAGCATTCGGCGGAAACGGAATCTTCAAGCTGACAGGAACCTACGCCATCCTGATCATCTCCTACATGATCAGAAGGACCCCGTACGTCTACCGCTCGGTAGCGGCGAACCTGACGCAGCTCAACCCGTCACTCGAGGAGGCCAGCACGATAAGCGGTGCAACATGGTTCTACACCTTCAGAAGAGTCAGCGTGCCGCTGATCATGCCTGCCATCATCTCAGGTTCGGTCATGACGCTGACGACTCTCCTGCAGGAGCTGAGCACAACGATCCTCCTGTACGGTGCAAAGACAAGGACCGTCCCGATCCAGATCTTCAACGCCGTCAACGAGAACAACCTCGGAAGGGCAAGCGCACTTTCAACCGTCCTCCTGATCGTCGTCTTCGCGATCATCTACACGATGAACACAAGAAAGGGAACGGACCTCTCATCCTCCATGAAGATGTGATCCGAATCATGGGATCCGAACCCAAGCATCAAGAGCAACTTCAGGGCCGACATCCACACGGGTGCCGACCTTGTTTTTGCCCCTTCACCGTAGCTTCTGAACCGAACTCAAGAAAACAGGTCCTCTGTTGTAATGACTTTCTGTATACTCCCTACGTAGGAGCGATCTGCAACTCCATAAGGAGTCACCAGTATCGTATGAATCGCATACTTTGCGCCTGTGGACAGAAGAAAATCTGAAGCCTTCCGTCTGATGGACTCATCAATCTTCTCCGTTATAGAAAACATCTTCACTGAAAACTTCATTTCACATAAGTCGATCACCTGATCCTTTCTGGCAATGACCAAATCTATCTGAGATCCATGTATGCCCTTCTCTGAATCCTCTTTGCAAATCCATGAGTATGCCTCAGTCAAAACCCCGGAGATTCCAAGCGCATTCTTAATCTGAGGGACATGCTCAAGGCAAACCATTTCAAAGGCCAATCCGCACCAAGCATTGACCTTTGGCGTGTTGATCTGATTACTCCAATAATGCTCATCTGTGGGCCTGTCATCCAAAAACTTGAAGTAGAAGAGTGTATAATTATCAATCAATTGATAGTTTGAATTACGCTCCTTCATTCCATACCGGCGATACTTCCGAATGAAACCGCAACTTTCCAACTCCTCCAATCGAGTGGAAAAATTTCCAGAATCTGTCGAATGTGTAACCTTAAGTAGTTCTTCTCTTGTCATACCGGTCTTTTTCTTTCCCAAGGCAGAAACGATTTCCAGATATGGCTCGGGTCTCTTGAACAGTGCAGAGTACAAATAGTCGAATTCCTGCTTCAAAGGAGCATCATTGGAAAAAAACAAGCGGTCAATGTTCTGTGCTAGACTCAATCCTTTTTCAAGGAAACTCCAATAATACGGAATACCACCCATTATCATATAGCTCTCGAGAATCTGATGACGGTTCATAACTATTTTTTTAGATTTAATATATTCCTCACACTCTTTGAGGGTAAAAGGCTGGAGGTGGATTCTGCAGGACAAACGATTATATAGACCTCCCTTGTTGTGGATTATTTTACTCAGCATCCAAGATGTCACAGAACCACAGACAATAAGAAGAATATCCTTCCTAGCAGAAGCCCAACTGTTCCAGAACCCTTCCAAAGCCATGATGAAATCACTGCCACGAGTATCCATCCATGACAGTTCATCAAGGAATATCACCTTCTTTTCCCCTTTTGAGCCTCTGATCAAGTCTTTAAGGAGCTCAAATGCCTCAAGCCAGTTCCTGGGCCTTTCAAAATCTGTCAGCCCATACTCTCGTAGAGATGCACAGAATTCAAACAATTCATCGGAAAGCTTTCCACCATAGTAGCCGGTATGCTGAAAGGTGAAGCCTGATCCGAAGCTTTCACGGATAAGGTAGGTCTTGCCTACTCTGCGTCTTCCATACACGGCAATGAACTGGGATTCTTCAGCCTGATATGCTTCCCTCAGCTTCCTTTGTTCTTGATCTCGACCAATCAGCATAATTTGTCCCTCCGAGTGTACCATTTTGGCGCTAACCATATTATTAACCACAATAGCGCCGAATTCAACTATAGTTTTCGGCGCTAACTATATTTTTATTTGACTTAGCGCCAAAATCATCTATAGTTTCTGGCGCTAACTACTTTTCACTTTACGGAAAGAGGAAATTTCAGGGGGTCCACACTTTACGGAAAGAGGAAAAACCCATCCCATTCCGAGCCACCCCGCACCGGCAATGGGATGGGATCTAATCAGATCTCGAACATGTAACCGGCAGACACGATCACGCCTCTGCGGTACATAAGACCCTGCGAACCTTCGCCCAGAAGCTCACCCTGGGCCATTGCGGGTGTCAGGTCATAGAAGAACCTTGCATCCACCACAACATTGCCGGGACCGACTCTGAAGCCGGCATCGAATCCTCCGACAACGCCGAACACAACACCGGTGACATCGACCGAACCCTTGAGGTTGCCGTGGCCTTCGATGTCATACGAGATGTTGGCTGTGCTGACGGGGATGGAGGCATAGGCCCCGGCAAAGACATCCACGCTCACAGGCTTCTGGATGAAGTTCCATGCCAGAAGAAGCGGAATGTCCAGCGTCTTGTACCGGACATCAATGTCAAGCGTGTAGCCGCTGTAGTCATCGTAGAAGCCGTAGACATCAATGCCGTTCTCCAAGTAGGAGAGCTCGAGCTGCACCTTCAGGGTGTCCATGACCCTGTAGAAGGCGCTTAAAGTCGGAGTGAACGTCTTCGGGGACTCCTCAGCGGGTCTTGTCCCGGTTCCGACCATATCCTCATGGGCCTTGTTGAACCCGAAGTTCATGCCGCCACGCAGTCCGATGCCGATCTTCTGGCTTCCGACATTCGATGAGCTTCCGCTGATGATGTTCCTCAGGTTCTGGTCCTGCTTCAGGTCGTAGACAAGATGCCTTCTGACCAGAGTGGTCTCTATGTCTATCAGCTGGATGTCGACATGATAGGCGGAGACCTGGTTTGATGCCTTTGCCGATATTATCATCTGCGCCCCGAGCATGTGACCGATGGAGACCGCCTGGTCATCATCGACCAGGCCGCTTGTCTGGAACTCCAGCTCCGCCACAATGGCATCGATGTTGCTTCTGTCAAGGACAATGGCATCGCGGTTCACAAGCCCCCTTTCCACATCCGACATGAATCTGGAGGAGAAAGCCTCCGAATCGCTTTCCATGGAAACGAACGCAACTGTGGTGCCCTTGCCCAGAACATTGGCGAAGGTCTCCACAATCTCCGCCACAGCAGCCTCATATTCATTGGTCGCCGCGAAGACGGGAAGGCACAGTGCAAACAGAACAACAAGAGCAAGGACTGTTCTCTTCATGCTTTTCATAAACTCTCCTAGTATGTGAAGACTTCCCTCATCGCGGGTCCGAACTCATCCTCGATCTGGCCAACCAGATCTGTGATAGCCCTGGCCTTGGCGCTCTCGAAAGTCTGATGACCTTCCTTACCCTTGTAGGATCTGACGAAGATACTCTCCCCATCTGCAAGATCCACCAGCGAGATGTCGGCGTTGTAGTCCGCGAACAGGAATGAGCTTGCTACGCCTGTACCTGCACTCTCACGCCAAACCACTGTGACTGCGACCTTGGCAGTGGGCTCCGAGTTTCCGGCGGCAACTGAAAGGCCGCAACCCGTGACGATCTTGTCCACAGCGCTCTTGACGGCACCTGAGGGATCGCCTTCCACAACAACATCGACCACAACGGCATCCATTGCCTGTCTGTAGAGCTCACTGAACTCCGCCAGGCTCATGAAAGGGATCTCCCCACCGGTCAGGTAGTTGCACATGACCACGCTGGTGTTGTAGTCATTAACCTTCCGGATGATGGATACAGAGTCCGAAATGGCTTTCAACTTGCCGAAATTCGGTGCAATTGATGCTTTCAGGCCATCGATCTCCTCTTTGTCAGACTTCAATCTGGCAAGATAGTAGTCAGCGGTGGCCTTCTTCTCCATCACGGCAAGAGAGACGGACCTGCCGTCCTTCTCTGTCGTCCGTTTGGCGATCTCCACCCCGTAGAGGTTGTCCACATTCACCGTTGTGGTAGCATTGCTTGTGAAGAACTCGCTGAAGCTCTCCGAGCTCCGGCCATCCCTCTCGACAGATGTCTCGACAAGGGTCCTGGAGATTGTGGACTGCACACTCATGCCGAAAAGGGCTGCAAGTTCACGCCTGGCCGCAAGGTCGGCTTCATCTTGAGTGCTGCCCTTCCCCACTGCGCAGACATAGTCAGCCTGCGGATAGGAGGCATAGGGATCCGACACCCACTTTGACGATGCACAGGACACCAGCAGTCCTGCAAGAAGCAGGACCGCAGCAAAGATGCAAAGGTTCCTTCTCATCATTCTGCCGGGAAGTACTCGTCAAGGGCCTTGTTGAGCTTGGCCATGACATCAGCGACATCAGTGGTGCCGCTGAACAGGGTCGGCTCTGCACATGTTGCGCTTATGGCAGCGGCAATCTGTGCCTTGACGTTTGCGACCTCAATGGCGCGGAGAACCCAGACACCACCGTCCCCGTCCTCCCAGTAGTCGATCTCTGTGACTCCGGACATGACGGCGTTGCCCATCTCTGTTGCAGTGGAGACGAACTTGTCGATGTATGTCTCGCTCTCGTTGACTATGGCCTCCTCTATGTACCTGTCCCTGACGGCGGTAACGGAGTTTGCAATCCACAGTGCAAGCTCTGCATCGGCGTTCAGCACGGCCTTCTGCTTGGCGACCTCGAATGTCTTGCTTGTGCCGAAGCCTGAGGCGAAGTGCATCTTCTTGGTTGACTGGTCATAGATGACCCAATCCGGTCTGGGGATGCCGTTCTTCCCGACCACTCCCTTGTTCTGCGACAATGCCACACCATGGTTGGTGGCCTGGCATGATACGATCAGTCCCAGTGCGATGATGCACAGCAAAAGGATTGCGATTTTTTTCATGTTAACTCCTTTTAACAATTGTTTTATCCATTATGAAGCATTCTTTCTCGAGTTCTCAGAACGCTCCATGATTGTTAAACTTATTTTTTCGCTGAGCTCAACGAACTCTTTGTAAAGATTGTCAATCTCGTTTTCAGAGAAACCCACACTTTCATAGAATTCTGAACAAATCCTATCTCTGTAACCTCTTAGCTGATTGTAATCCCCAGATATATTGAAGTGATTGGCAATGCGATCAGAGAGCCTTTTAAGTGCAGGATAATCCAGACAATGCTCCTCCAAAAGGTTATGCATTGCTGTATCATGATCTAATGACAAGTCCATGAAGGATAACGGTTGTAGCAAACGGATTTTGGGTCCGCCACCATTCTCATAACATTCTGTACATACAGTCTTCCATCCTTTGTCTACAACATTGACTTGGCATGAGTTTTCTTTTCCTATATTGATGTTAAGTGATGAAACAGAACTGAAGCAAACATCCTTTTCTTCTCCACATATGAGGATCTTTGTTGAATCAATGGTATTTTTCAGTACCAAGTTGTACTCTTCCTTTTTTCCCTTTCCATTGAACAACTTACTTAGGAGCCTCACGGGGAAAATAATGTGTGAGTAAAAACGATCCTGGGTCTTCAGCCTGCTTTTGAAAGTGTTGAACATCTGTCTGTGGCTGAAAAACTGATCAGAATTGAATGGAATCTCAATCTTCTTTTCCGATTTGGGAAAACCAATATCCTCACATTTCTTTACTACGCTATTCTCTACTCCAAGATAATTAATGAATCTTCTAAAGCCACTTCTGTAATTGGATAATGTCTTAGCCGGTATGGATAAAGAACTAGTACCACTTCTGGTGTTTGCAATCTCTGTTGAAATAATATTCTCTACCAAACAAGAAAACGAAGATAGTTCTTCCTCGCTTCGAGCAGAATCAACAATCCATGCTAAAAGAGGAGTATCTGGCTCAACTTGATTGTCACTAAAGATTTCCTTTATATCGGCCATCCTAGGCTCAAGGACACGAACAAACAAAGAACTAACATATGAGCTATAGGAATTCTTGGAATCTTCTGTTATTTCGAGCCACTCTTTGAATTCATGTAACACGCTCAACAGGTCTCCTTTTGTCATGCAATCAAATTGGTTAGAAAGTTCGTATAGGACGTACTTTGTATCTGAGTTGGCGGCTGTTGCAGTACAGGCTTCCATAGAAATTCTCTAACCACGCATTGTATGTGAAATCGCTGTCCTCACTGGATGACCAGTAGCCGTAGTTGGCAAAATCGCCTAGACCAGCCATGTGCAGATTGGTGTACATCACGTTCAGCTCGTCCTTGCTTGGCAGGAACCAGTCGTCATAAGTCACTCCATCCACAGTGTATTCAACTATGTCACACAACCTTGCGGCATAGTTTGAAGTCTTATTTGAGCCAGATTCTGAGGAATAAGTCTCATCTCCCATTGCTTCGGCGAGAAGCTGTGTATTGGACTCTCCTGTTCCTATGGCAGTTCCTGTGCAGTTGGATCCTCTGTAAGTGGGTGTTCCATTTACATACAAGTTATCTCCGCTGTCGGCTGTCCTGTAATAACCGAATTCATATTCGCTGGAAGCACTTGAATATCCGTTGACAGAAGAGTCGACTGTCGGGACACCATTGACAACCTTAAGATCTGCTGGAGCAGCCTCAAGATATCTCCAACCAATCTCAGAAGACCTTAAACCATCAGAATCACCAGAATTGTTGTCAGCATCGCAGTCATAAAATACAAATCCTCCCGCAGGACCTCCGACCAAAAATATTGGTGCTATCCTATAAACACGTGATTTCCTGCCATTACCATCTTCTATCTGAATAAACCAATCTTTCAGATTATCTGGATAAATACTAATCTTGTGATCGACAGTCTCTGTCCATCCTTCATCTGAGGCGAGTACCAACAACTCATCAAGGTTCTGAAAAGCTCTATACCTTATAGCATCTGATCCGTAGACAGGTAAAACGAAGATGCGATTTACACCCACATTCGTCATCACGTAATCTGAATCGACATTAATAGTAGCTTCAATAGGTTTTTCTGGAACCAACTCATAAGAGCAGTAGTCTTCTCCTCGGTACCCTGCTGTTTCAAATGGATTCTGAACCCATCCCGAATAATCAAGCTTGGACACAACAATATCGTCATAGAAATCAGAGAAGAAGGCATAATTGAAATCATCTCCATTATTATTCATTGAAAAAACCTTATCAGGCCCCCAGTAATTGTTGGAGAATGAGTTTGATCCAAGATATTGTCTCTGAGATGTGACAGAAATCTTCGAAACGTCAATAATATTAGAATAATTCACATCAACAGAAAAACCGATTTCAATTGTCTCAATGCTATCAAACAAGCACCCACAAAACACCCCTTTTATTCGTCCTGCACATCCAGAGCCCCTAACATCAATGCTAATTTGATTAATGGCCTCAAAAGAGCAGTTATCATAAGAAAAACGAGAATCGCCCCAATCTACTCTCTCCGTGCTCCAACTAGAAAACACAGAAAGGCTTTCAAAGCCATTAAAAGCATTATTTGCAAAGAAGTAATCATTCTTGTAATAAGTATCTATTCCAAACTTGCAGCCTATCCCAACAAAGCGATTATTGTAGAAGTGGTACTCCATATTGCGAGCATCATTATTTGTATTCTGGATAAACACATTTCCTTCCACTTGGTTATTTGCAAAAATAAATGGGGCCAAGCCATAGCAGGAGAAATCACCAATGATAGTATTATCCTTAAATACCCCTGAAACATAGAAAATTGACTGCATCTGAGTTCCATTGCTTTGAGGGCCTTCTCCAAAACCAGCATTTCCAAATGCAAGACCTCGCCATTGCCATGATGCCTTTTCATTTATATTGGAACTTGTCGTAATAGTACATTTTTCAATCCACGCTGTTCCCGTTATCCCTTCTGCATTATTCTGAATGTTCACATAGGACATCCTGTTTCCGCTTACATAGACCGGTTCATACTCCGTTCCTGTATAAACAAGATTTTTACTGAGGAAGTTTACACCCTTCCACGTATTCTCGCCTTCACCCACACCATACATACATACCATGTCGTCTTCCGTACCATTAACATACATGGTTCCCTCGACATCGATATAGTAAGGTCCAGCAAATTCAACAACTACACCATGCTCTATGGTCAAGGTACGACCAGACTCGACCAGAATACTGCTTTCCACGTAGTACGGACTCTTTTCTTTGGTCCATACAATATCAGTCGCACCTACAAGAACGCCACCCACCTTGGTCTTCTGTTCGGTCAACGTTATTGTTTTCCGGAACACCTCAGAGCCGTTTCCAGCAAGGTCATACACCTTGATGTATATGGTCTTTTCACCGTTTCCCTCAGGAAGTGTGAAATCCTGCTCATCATAATAGTCCCTATATATCACAGTTTCATCAAACCTGTTTTCTGTGTTGATCTGGACTCTTTTGCATCCGCTTCCGAGGTCATTGGATGAAAGATAAATTCTTATTTCCCTGTCGGAAGTCGTAGCCCCGCCGTTGTTGATGACCACATCGGAAATGACAGGAGCCGTATTATCAACCATAGCGATATCATCAAGAGTCCGGACTTCAAGTTCTGTGAAATTCCTCTGCTTGATGCTTTCCATTTTCCAACCTTCCTTGAAGAACGAGATTGTGTAGTCCGATGTGGAAAGCAAATTCGACATATAATATGACCCATCTGCCTTTGTGGTTGTGGTGATTACATCTCCAACTCCTTCAGGTGTTGCTGTCACTTCGATGCCTGCATATGAAGTCATTCCGGATAACCTTGCAAAACCCTGAATTGTTGCAGATTCAGGAATAAGAACCAATGTGCCATTGTCATACGCTGGTGCAGGTTCAAGTTCTACAGTCATACTGAACGACTTGACGTTTTCCCTGTATGTGACAAGATTGTGCTGACCGAGCGGCACATGTTCAATTACCCAGTTTCCCTCTGTATCCGTCTCTGCAGAATAATGTGGAAGATCCTCAAAATAGACAGAGATGCCTGAACTGTCGGATCTGTCCTTCAAGGTGAATACACCTTTAACCACTCTGACATTCTTTGCATCCAATGTCACAGTCGGGATTCCATATGCTCCGCTCATCTGCACAGTGACAGTAGAGACATGCATATGACTCTCGAAATCCTCATGTTCGAACAGGATTCCACCGGAATAGTTTCCCGTAGGCACATTGAGTGAATAGAATCCTTCATTATCAGTGACGGTAGAATAGTCCGTTCCGACAAGAACGACAGATGTTCCGCTGTAATCTGTGTAGCCCTCAAGCTTGGCATAACCTTGAATTGCACCTCTTGCAATTGCAAGTTTCACATTATCGTTTGTTGCAAGAGTACCGTCAATAACATCGATAGATACAGTGGATGTCACATAGTTGCTGTGAGACAATGCAACGTTATACCTGCCCGGAACCATACCCGCAAGGGTGAATTCACCTGCAGTATTAGTAATAGCAGAGTATATTTTCGTAGTGTCTTGGGTATTTGTTGCAGTTACTAGAGTTCCTTCATGACTGTTTCCCAGTTCAAGACTGACTGTTCCGAAAACAGATCGTGTTCCTATATTAAGGATCACTAAATCAAGCTCCTTCTCAGTTGACGACTCAATAATTATCGATTCAACAGTCTTGGACACATATCCAGCCTTTGATGCAGTCAGTGAGTATTCGCCGGGGTTAACTCTTGCCATGACATAGTTTCCCTGCTGGTCCGTTGTTGCATCGTATTGAACTGAGCCATCCACTGCCTTCAGTTGGACGGAGATTCCAGTGTAGTCCCCCGTCTCTTCAAGGGTGACATTTCCGAACACCTTGGAGGCAAGGCTCTTCAGTGTGACGTCCTCTATCACCTGATTCTGCCCGAGCACAACATTCACCACGGTTCCAGTATTAGACACATAGCCGTCCTTGCTGAATGTGATGGTGTATTGCCCAGCTGTTGTAAGGCTACTGATTGTGTATGTTCCATCTGCTCCTGACACAGCCGTGTAGGCGATTGACGGACCTGCACCGCATGTAAGGGAAACTGTAACTCCACTGTTGTCCACACTCTCTGAAAGTGCCACCCTGCCTGAGACACTGCCATACTTGGATGAGAGGGAAATGACTCCAATAGTTGTTGTCTGTCCTGCAATTGAGGCTGCTTCTCCTGTAGTCACAGAGGGATAACCAGCTTTTGAGGCGGTTAGGATGTATACTCCGGGATAGGTGTTGTTGATCACGTATTTGCCCTCGGCATCCGTACTTGTGGTGTAGGAGTACTTGTCATCGGTGCTCTTCGCGGTTATCAGTACACCTGCCTTCTCGCCTCCATCGTTCATCTCAACCGTTCCAGCTATGCTTCCACCATTTGCTATGAGGCTTATAGGATTGAGTGCCGTGTTCTTCGCAGCCTCTATTGTGAGGCCTTCGATTGTCTGTGTCAGGAACCCGCTTGCACTGATTGTGGCAGTATATGTTCCAGGGATTATGCTGGAGATTAGCAGACTTCCGTCTGAAGACGTGCTTCCTGTGAAGGTGTTCTTTCCATCACTGAGCATGACTGTAACATTGCTGTGATCTGTTGAGCCTGTCTTCGAGATCGTTCCAATGAGATTTCCAGCGTTCTTTATCAGTGTCTGTGCCTGCACAGTGGTGACCGGATTCTCTGTGTCACTGTCTGAATGCAACACCACATTATCAACCATCCTTGCCATGTAGCCGCTGGAGATGAATCTGAGGGTATATGTGGCTTGTGGAACATTGAAGATGCTGAAGTTCCCCTCTCCATCCGTCATGGCAAGATATGAGGTTCCAGGGATGTATACGGTTGTGTCGTAGTTGTCCTCGGCGCCGTCCTTCTTCACAACGCCCCTGATTGTTCCAAGTGGCTTCACCTTGATTGAACCAACCCCTGCCTGCTCGTTGACCGATGCCGTCACATTGCTCAGCCATCCGCCGTAGCCGCTGGTGGCTGCCCTTGGGACATCCCTTGAGCTGTCGTTGATGTTTCCCGGCTCCTCAGTTGTGAGAAGTATGCTGTATGTCCTCTCCTCACTGAGTCCGGACACCGAGAATGAACCGTCACTGTTCACCTTGTCGGTGTAGACAGCCCTCTCACCCTCCATGATGCGGACGTAAAAGTCACTTCCGGTGACCCCTGCACCTGCGGGGATTGAGACGGAACCCCTGATTGTGGGGGTCTGCTGGACCACAGTAGCAGGCTCCTCGTTGCAGGAGACCATGGCGAACAAAGAAATCAACAAAACAAACAAGACTAGTTTTCTCATATCCTACGACCTTACAGATTCACTTCACCATCAAGACAGACAACCTTTGTTGCTGGAACACCTTCATTCCATCCGCTTCCCTTGTTAAGAGAATTCCATTTGGCAACGGTCCCGTTGAACATGATTAAGCTCAGATTCGTGCAGTTCTCAAACAGCTTATTGGGGATTGATGAGAGATTACCTGATATAACAGCTGATTCCAGCAGACTTGAATTGGCAAAAGCTTCGCTATCAATGTATCTGACGCTGTCTGGAATAACCAATGAAGTTAGCTTTGAATCGTAAAAAGCAACCCATCCAATAGAAGTTACCGAATCAGGAATCTCAATGGACTTCATGGGACAACTATGAAAAGCGCCATACCCAATAGTCGTAACGGTGTTTGGTATTACAACTTCTGATAACGAGTAACATCGCGAGAATGTATCCGGTTCAATCTTGGTTACCCCAGAAGGAATCTTTACCGATTCGAGCTTTTCACAATATTGAAAAGCCTCGGAACCGATTGTTGTTATTGTTGATGGTAGTGAAACAGATACAAGATTTGAACACTCCCTAAAACACGAGGCTCCGATTTCCTTTACTCCTTCAGGAATAACGACTGAAACAATGTGAGTGTCACCACGGAACATGTTATCGGATATTTTTTTCACAGCGCTTCCATCAAATGAAGCAGGTATTTCTACTTCGGATAATAATGCTGAAGTATTATTACAGAACAGGGTGCTATTGTTAATGTAAATGTTTGGTATTTCGACATCACCATCAAGACATGAAACTTTCTTCAGTAATGTCTTTTCACACCAGCCTCCTTCTTTTGGAAGTCGGTTCCATTCACTCATAGTTCCAAGAAAAACCAATTCCTCAAGATTTCTGCAACTTCCTACAATAGGCGCAGAAGATGATTCGTTGGAGATTGTTATGGATTTGACAGAATTGCAACAGGCAATAGCATTTCCAAGATTCCCATTAGGCAGGTACAATGTCTCAATCTGAGTACCCATAAGCGCATAATGGCCGATGTTTTTCATAGTTGAAGGAAATGATATCTCCTTTAGATTCTGACAATTATAAAATCCCCATGCTTCTATTGAAACAACTCCTTCGGGAATAACAACGGACTCAATGGTTTGGCAATCATCAAAAGCACTGTCGGCCAGTTTTGTTACTTTTATACCATTAATTACAGAAGGAATTTCAAAATGTGAAGGGATCATATCTTTTTTTATAACATAGAATTCTCCATCAGCAGTTACATCATAATCGCCAATTACTATAATTCCATCAGCACAGACTATTCGTTCAATTGTGCTTAGATGCATCCAGCGCTGATCAATCGTAATGTTGTTCCAATCAGCAATTGTTCCCGCATAGTTAATCTCGTCAATGTAACACTGCCGGAATGCATAGCCTTCAATAGTGGTTACACTTCTAGGAATCTCGACATAATCAAGTTTGTTGTTGAAAACCTCTTCCAATGCATACGGACCGATTCGCTCAACACCATCTTCGATGATAATTGACTGAAGATCATGGCACAGACTAAATGATTGTGAGGGGAGATACCGGAGGCTTCCCGGAACAACCAGATCCTTAAGTTTCTCCAAGCCCCTGAACGAACTATCCCCAATTTCACTTAATGTGCTTGGTAGAGAGATCGATGTTATGTTTGTGCAGTACCAGAATGCATTTGCACCAACCTTCTTGATGCCTTCCGAGATATAAAGCGTTGTTATGTTGGTGCAATCCCTGAAAGCATCATCACCTATGGCCGTTACAGCTTTTCCATTGATGTTAGATGGGATTCTAACCACTGATGGAAGAACCGATTTGTCCTTTGGAGTCAGAATTCCGTTGTCATCCACCTGGTAGTAGAGAGATGATTCAGAATAACCGCAGTCTGCACAGACGAAGTCACCTTCAGTCTCGATATAGTTGTGGGCCGCCTTGGAAACAAGGATTTCTCCACAGAGACTGCACTGCGTCCAGTGGTTTGACTCATCGGCTGCAAAGACTGGATTGTGCTCGAGCTTTGGGATCTCCTCTGTAACGGTCTTGCCACATCTGAAGCACTTGGAGGACTTGATTCCTGCCTCATGGCATGTTGCTGCCTGAACTATTGTAGAAGTTGTGAAATAGTGACCATAGGCATTGATTGTCTCTGTGTAGGAATCACTGCATCTTGAGCATGTGAATGTCTTGATTCCATCCTCTTCACAGGTTGCCTGCTTGGTGATGGATGCTACATAGTTATGACCAATTGCAGGGATCACTTCCTCATAGGCGTCCTCACAGTGCTCGCATTTGTAGATCTTTGTTCCGTCATCTGTACAGGTTGCAGGAACAACGGTTTCCTTGTAGGAGTGTCCTGTTGCAGGAATCACTTCGGTCTTGCTGTCACTGCAGATTGAGCATGTCAGAGTCTTCAGACCATCCGTGGTACAGGTGGCAGCAGTGGTTACCACTTCCTCATATTCGTGGTGCGAGACGATCTCCTCAGTGTATGTGCTGTCACAACGGCTGCAGGAATACTTGAGTTCTCCCTTTTCCGTACATGTCGCCTGCTTTGTTATCTCCGAATGATAGTCATGTCCAAGGGCTGGAATGGTTTCGGTGTAGCTCCATCCGCATTCGGAACATGTATAGGTCATTGTTCCTGCTTCAGTACAGGTTGGCTGAGCAGTGACCTCGCTTTGGTAGGTGTGCTTGGCCATGCTCATGACCTCTCCGCATTCCGTACACTCATGCCAGTGATATGTGGAGCTTGTCTTCCATTCCGTTGATTCAGTATGGGTATAATGCAGTTCTCCTGTGTAGCCCCAAACTATCTGAGCATCACAACAATCATGCCAGGATGTTATCCATCCACTTGGCTGGGTCTGTGACTGAACATAGATTTTCTGCAAGGAGGTACAATCCCAGAACGGTCTGTCATCAACATACTTCACACTCTTGGGAATGAGAATCTCCTTGAGGTTTTTGCAGTTCATGAAAACATAACAGCTTAATGTGTCAACAGTCTCCGGAATCTGGAATCTGTCAAATCCACATCCGACAAAGCACTCCCGATCAAGATAAGTCACAGAATCTGGAAGAGTCACGGAAACTAGTGATTCGCAATTATAGAATGTTGAGTATTCAATCTTTTCAATTCCATCTGGAATAACAATTGATTTCAGAGATGTGCATCCTCGGAATGCCTGATCTCCAATTCTCGTGAGAGATGCCGGCAAATCTATCTCGGTTATTCCGATACACCCTGCGAACGCCCAACTCTCAATGGAGGTGAGAGTTTCAGGGAGGACAATCTTAGTGATATTAACGCAATCCTGGAAAGTATGCTCGAATACAGACGTTACCGTCATTCCGTTTATCTCTGACGGTATAATCAGAGTCTTGACCGAACTCGGGTCCACAGATGGTTTCAATGACACTGAACCCCAGTCACTGATGTTCAGAATAGCGGTGGAGTCATCTGCATATTCAACCTCGTCACAGACAGAGCAGACGTACTCGATCTTCCCATCGTGGTATCCATTGTCCACCCATGAGTGCGGAAGCATCGCAATGGTCTGGTTCTCCGTCTCACCACAAGTCTTACAGGTGACTTGCTGCAATCCTGTTGAATGACAGGTGGCAGCTTCAATGATGACCGGCTTGTTCCAATCATGGCCAAGAGCTTGATCAATCTCTGTGAACTCCTGTCCACATGATGAGCATTCGTATTTTCTCCAACCTTCTTCAGTACAGGTTGGATCAAGGTGGTCAACCAAAGAGAATTCATGTTCCAAAATATCCAAATACTCTGTGATTTCTTTGCCACAATCCCAACATCGGAGTTTATTGTATCCTTGCTCCGTACAAGAGGAAGACTTTGACTCGTTGTAAAGAATTCCATAGTTGTGGCTCAACGCAATCTGATACTCCGTTGAATTCAATCCCTGTGGTTTAACTTCAACTCTTCCATTTGCAAACAAAGCAACATTGTCCAAATAATATTGGACATTGCAGCATGGATGAGAGAACTCAATCAGGTTATAGTTTCCAGGGAGTGCAGAAATAGAGAAAGATCCATCTGCCTCTGTAAAGGCAGAATAGTCCTTTCCTTCTCCACTTGATGAAACAGTAACCTTTATTCCTGAAAAATCTGATTCGCCGTCAATTCTGACTCTGCCCGCTATCGTGCCCATCTTTGGAGTCATAACAACATCATCTGTTAGATGTGTTTCTATGAAAGACTGGACCTCGATGTTCTCTAGAAGTTCGTCAACAAAACTTTCCTTCGTGATTGAAATTGAGTATAATCCGACAGGAAGCAAATCCTTGATGAATGTTCCGTCTGCTTTGGTTACAACTGCTTCCAAATCTCCGATCATGATGGAGACTCCGCTCAGAGGGTTTCCATTTGAATCGACGACTCTACCGCTCAGCTTTCCATACTTGCTATACAAGGAAAGAACATCTATTTCCACATTGTTGTCTGCGGATACTGCCACAGTCCTACTTGATCCAGTATAACCATCAGCATTTGCAGAGACAGTATATGAACCTGGAACCAAGCCCTGAATGTGATAAGAACCATCACCGATGGTCTTCACTTGGATACTGGCACCATCTGCAGAGGTTGCAGAGACACTGATATTCTCAACCGATTTCCCGTCATTGACCGTGACTGTTCCAGTGACCGATCCGTAGACGGATGCGAGCCTGACAGTACCTATACCAGTGGTCCTGGAGGATTCAACCGTGATCATCTGTGCAAGGTTCTGCGTGGAGTACCCCTCCATGCTCACCGACACATCACAGTTTCCTACAGGCACACCAGTTTTCGTGAACATGCCGTCCACTCCCGTGAACACACTCAAGTTGCCGATCTTCACAATGGCATTCTCAAGCGGGTTGCCCTTGGTGTCCGTTACTCTGCCAGACACTGTGCCATATGAGGAAGAAAGCTCTATCAATCCCAACGCAGTAACCTGACCAGCAGAAACCAGAATGTTGTGCTGAATCACTTCTGCATATCCTGTCTTTGAAATTGTTATGTCATATATCGCGCCGTAGGCATTAGGAATAACAAAAGAACCATCGGCACTTGCCTGAGTAGTATACGAATACTTCTTATCCTGACTTGTGACAGTAATCAGCGAGCCAATGCTAGAAGACCCATCATTGATTGAGACAGTTCCAATTATATCACCACCATTTGCTATCAGGACCTTCTCTCCTATGGAAGTGTCTTTGGCTGCCCTGATGACAACATCATCGATTGTCTGTGTGACGAACCCGGTGGAGCTGATTGTCACTTTGTATGTTCCCGGCAAGATTCCGGTTATCTTCAGGCTACCGTCCGCAGCTGTTGTCCCTGTTTCAGAGAACTCATCGTTCTGGATCAGAACTGTTATGTTGCTGTTATCCGTTGCTGCCGTCTTGGTGATTGTTCCGAGAAGATTACCTGCATTCTTGACAATGGACTTTTCCTGAACCGTCTTCACAGGATTCTCTGTGTCGCTGTCAGAATAGAGAAGAACACCTGTGATCACCTCTGGAAGCCAGTCCCCGGTGACGGAGATGCATCTGAGGTTATAGGTTGAGCTTGACTGGGGGACATTGAAGATGCTGTAGTTTCCATTCGAATCGGTGACAGCCATATAGGATGTTCCGGGAATGTAGACCATGATGTCAGAGTGCTCCTCCTCTCCTGACCTCTTGACCACACCCTTTATGGTTCCAAGCGGTTTCACCTTTATGGATCCGACTCCAGCCTGCTCGTTCACTGAAGCTGTGACATTCTTGAGCCATCCACCATAACCGCTGGTGCTTGCAGCCCTTGAAACATCTCTGGCACTCGTATTGACCTCGCCCAGTTCCTCCGTTGAAAGAAGAATGCTGTACGTCTTGGACTCGTCCAATCCCTCGACAGCGAATGAACCATCCTCTTTGACCTTGCCTGTGTATACCGCATTCTCCCCTTCCATGATGCGGATATAGAAATCACTGCCTTTAACGTTCGCTCCCGATGGAATCGACACCTTTCCGCGGATTGTAGGAGTTATTGTCACAGATACAGGATCCTGTGTACACGAGACAAACGCAAAAATGCAGATGAGCAAAAGAGCAGACAGACGTAGAGCTTTCTTCATACAGTTCCCCTCAAGTTATGCGGTGTGTGAAACCCAATGCAGCATAACCTAGAGAATTCTAACCTGCGCGTTACTATATTGTAAATAAAATTTCATTTTTTAGAAAAAAAATTTCCTTTATTGAGTCTTATATTTCATATGTGGCTTTGGCTTGGTTTCATATAATTAGGCCATGGCAGAGAGCATTAAGACCATTCTTGGGAGAAACATAAAGAATTTGAGGCTGCAAAGAGGCCTCTCTCAATCACAGCTCGCAGAGATGGTTGATGTGAGCTTCAGATACATAAGCTATGTCGAGTGCGGAAAGTCATTCCCTTCATCGGAAGTGCTGGAATCGCTGTCACAGGCATTGAATGTTCCCGTGTATTTGCTTTTCTGCAATAACGAAGCACATGATGAGCATATCGACACAGAGCTGAAGTCAGCAATAGTGGATTCACTGAACGAATTCCAGAGTTCCATTGAGAAACTCCGGAATCGAATTAACACCCTATAATTGCACTATTATGCAATAATAATAGCACTAACAGCAAAATTAGACTATTATACAACCTCAATTATACACGGTTGCCATTGACTTCTCGTTATATTCAGTCAGAAGCATATCCTCTCAAGCAATTACAGCAGGAACTTCTCCACCACCTTGGCGAAGCCGTCCTCGTCGTAGCGGTCGGTCACATAGTCCGCAATGGCCTTCATCTCATCGGATGCGTTCTCAAGGGTCACACCGAAGGCGGCGTTCCTTATCATGAGCCCGTCCAGAGGCATGCTGTCGCCTATGCTCATCACGTTGTCCCACGTGCAGCCCAGATGTCTGAGAAGGATCTCCATTGAGGGCACTCTGAGATCCGGCTTGTCCGAGATCTGGATGCCCACCGGCTCAGAGAGCGAGATGCCTGCAAAGTCGAAGCTCCTGCACTTCTCCAGCATGCCGTCGAACTCCTCCTTCGGGATTCCGTAGAGGTTGAACTTCTCGGCCCCTATGTTCTGCGAAAGGAAGAAGTCGGAGAGCTTGCCGTAGACGGTCACAGGTCTGCCCGATGTGTACATGTACCAGACATGGTGGCCCGGCACAGGGTACTTCCAGAGATTGTCCATGACATCCTTCTCGAACAGAAGCCTGCCTTCAGCTGCGACCTCGCAGTAGATGCCCTTGCCCTCGAAGATCCTGCAGACCTCAGCGCTCTGCTCAGGGGTGAACGAATGCTTGTGGATCACCTCGCCGGTCAGGGTGTCAAGGATCCTTGCGCCGAAGCAGGTGAACCAGTACCTGAATGACCCGTCCTCGAACTGGGGCGGGAACATGTCAGCTGAGCGGCCCGTGCACGGGATGCAGTGGATCCCCCTCTTCTGGAGCTCCTTCAGCGCATGGTGGTTGCGTGGGCTGAGCCACATCTTGTCACTCTGCAGGATGGTTCCGTCGAAATCTATTGTGATTACCTTGATGTCTTCTTTCTTGAACATGGCCCTATTCTACCTCTTTCAGTCGATGTTTTCCATCTTGGAGTGGAGAAGCTCGCAGATGAGCAGCAGATTCCTCGTAATGTGGAACGGATCCTTGACAGGAAGGGCCACCACCTTCTCCTGGGGCTCTCCTTCCCTTGTCAGAATCTGGATCCACTCACCCTCAGGGGCATGGTTCGGAAAATGGCTGAACACATACTCGAAGGCTATGTTGTGGATGTCCATGAACTCCTCGTCCCCTGTTGTCAGATGGAACAGAAGCGATGCGTAGAGAGTCTCGGAATGAACCCACCAGAGCTTGTCGCCCCAACCGCCCTTCACAAGCGTGACAGTCGGCTCATCGCTGTCGCTCTCGAAGGTCAGCGGGTCCCCATCCAGATTCACGAAGTGCAGAATGCCTCCGTACCTCTCGTCCCAGCCTTTCCAGAACGCTGTCCTCATTATCTTCGCAGCGGCCTTGTCCATGTCAGGCATGTTCAGCATTGCGGCTGCATCATGTATGAACCAGGAGTCCTCTATGGAGTGCCCAGGGTTCATGTGCTGACCCAGAAGCCCCTCGACCGGCCTGTTGTCCCTGGAGATGACCTCATGGATCACGTTTCCCCTGTCCATGAAGTTCTTCACAACGTCTCTGGCAGTCATGTCCATATCGTTCAGAAGGCTTGCGGAGAAGCTGGTGTCGAACTTCTCTGCCGCCTCATAGAGCTCCTTTGCCACATTGGTCAGGATCATCGGGATTCCATGGGCCCGATATTTCGGGTCAAGCGGGTACGGGAGCGTGTTGAAAGTCCCGCTATGGACCCTTTCAGTGACCGATAAGTAGAGTCTCTTGCCGAAATCATAGGCATTTCTGTTGTTTGAGGCTATCGAATAGGCTGCCATGCCGATCACAACAAAGCAGTCGGCATAGATGCTCATGTCCAGAGTCCCATAGTCACCGACCTTCTTTGGGCTTCCATCCCGCTCCATCAGGAAGACGCACCTCCAGTCATCCTTGCCCATCAGGCAATGCTCCTTCAGGAAATGGTATCCGGAGGCCGCCAGATCAAGGAATCCCTGCCTCTCCTCCTCTGTGAAAAGGGGTGCCTTGGTGCTTGCAAGCCTGGAGAACATCCAGAGGAACCTGCCCTGGCTCCATGTGTACTTGTCATGGCTGACAAGGTTCTGTCCCTTGTTGTCAAAACAGTTCAGATAACCGCCGAAATCCTTGTCCAGACATCTTG
>JAFVFA010000051.1 GCA_017475725.1 Spirochaetales bacterium | reverse complement strand
TGATGCCTATATGGAGCTGCTGAAATGAATGTAAGCACCATGCACAAGGTCAAGAGGCTTCTTGGCAAGAATCTGATCTCAATGTTCTACCGCTCGCTCTGGTTCCTCTCTGATGAGAGCTATGTGAAGCTCATCTACCGGCTCAGGCTCGGCAGGAAGCTGGATCTGGACAACCCCAGGACATTCACGGAGAAGCTCCAGTGGCTCAAGGTCAACGACCACAATCCGATGTACACCCGGATGGCTGACAAGCTCGGCATGCGGGACTTCGTGGCAGAGAGGATAGGGGATGGCCACACTGTGCCTGTTCTTGGCAGGTGGGACAGGTTCGATGGGATCGATTTCAGTTCCCTTCCTGAAAGGTTCGTCCTTAAGACGACCCATGACAGCGGAAGCTATGTGATCTGCCATGACAAGGCGTCACTGGACATGGATAAGGCAAGAAGGACCATCGGGCGCAGCATGAGGCGCAACTACTACCGCACAACAAGGGAATGGCAGTACAAGGGCATCCCGCACCGGATCTATGCAGAGCAGCTGCTTGGTGATGGTGATGCGCTTACGGACTACAAGTTCTTCTGCTTCAATGGCCAGCCCAGGTTCATGTACGTGGAGCAGGAATCGGCTTCGGACCCCACCCAGGCCATTTTCGACATGGACTACAACCCGGTTCCGTTCACCATGGAGGATGTGCGTTCGGAGAGGCTTCCCGACAAGCCTGCGGCATTCACTGAGATGATCGGCTACGCCAAGGAGCTCTCACGTGACGTCCCTTTCCTGAGGGTCGACATGTACTGCGTAAAAGGTGTAGTCTACATCGGCGAACTGACCTTCTACCACTATGGTGGATACATACCGTTCAATCCGAAGGAATGGGATCTCAGAATCGGTGAGATGCTCGATCTGAGTGGATTCAAGAGGAATAGATGAAGAGATACATTGCAATTCTGGTACTTGTGCTGGCATTTGTGCCATCGTTTGTCTTCTCGGCCCAGTTCCACAGCGTTCCTGTGGGACATGAGGCATACAGGATCATAGAGGTCGCGGAGATCCGTGGGATCATACCTGTGCAGTCCGATGTGAAGCCGTACAACCTGAACACCGTGCGGGCGCTGCTGTCCGAGATAAGGGATTCGGAAGCCGTCTCATCTTCGGAGAGGGCAGAGATCGACAGGATTCTGGATGACTTTGCCGATCTGTATGGGGCAGAGCCTACATCGCAGTTCTCCGACGTGTTCAGAAAGGGCTATCTCAGGGCCTCCGGAGCTAACACCACAACCGTTGGTGCCATGGTCTCGACTGAGAACGCAATCGGTCTCAGGAAGGCTGGAGAGGGGACGGACGGCATCATTGACAGCAGAAACGGTGTCACTGCCTACATCAACGGGGATATTCTGGACTTCCTGTCATACGACCTGAATTTCCGTGTGAGCGTTGACCGCGTTGACATCAGCGCTGACATCACTCCGGACTTCCGCGTTGACTGCGACGGCTTCTATATGAACCTGGCCGACAGCGGTGACCGTCTCAGAACTCTCCCCAATGAGGATGACGCCAACAGATTCGGCATCTACGAGGGCATATTCAGCGGCTCCGAAATGTCAGCAAGCATCAAGGATGACCTTGTGACGCTTAGAATAGGCAAGGTCCGCAGGGATTGGGGACCTGGTTTGAACAACCTTGGCCTTTCGGGCTCTGCAAACGCCTTCGACGGATTCGAGTTCTCGATCAGACCCGTTTCCTGGTTCAACTATTCCGTCATGACAGGTTCTCTCGGCTATTTCTCCGTAGACACTGTCAACGGTGTCGAATGGCCGTCCGAGAACATGGACACCAAGTCCGGCAGATACTACAACAACATGAGCATACACAGAGTGGAGCTCGGACCCTTCAAGGGGGCCAAGTTCAGCATCTGGGAGTCCGTTGTCTGGAGAAAGAGGTTCGAGCTCTCCTACATAAACCCGTTCTGCATCTACATGTTCGCCCAGAACTCTCTCGGCGACTATGACAACGTCCTTGCAGGGTTCGATCTTACGGTCACGACAAAGGTCGGCCGGTTCTATGCCGCACTCTCGATGGATGAGATAAATGACACGCATCTCATATCCCATCCGAGGAACATCCTGTCATATCAGATCGGTGCAAAGATCCCACTGGGCATGCTTGACTTCTCCGAACTCACATTGCAGGCGACCTACGTTCCGGCCTTCTTCGGGGCTCACTATGCCTCCAAGGCCAGCATATTCGGTGACAGCGAATATACCGTGGCATATGTCAACAAGGGCCAGACCATGAGCTATCCGGTGAACCCCGACACCATCGAGCTCCTTGCGAACATGGAGACCTCATTCGGCAAGGGATGGAACCTGAGCTGCACGGTGAAGGACCAGATGCGCAGCGCACAGTACTCCGCAAAGACCACAGGAACCGACATTCTGACCACAATGTCCTATGCCGCAGCTGACGATGGCGAGTACGAGAGCAGGGACTTCTTCAACAACATCTGGGACAACATCCTTGATGCAGAGATGAAAGTGGAGAAGAAGCTGGACAGCTATCCGGTCACCTTCACATTCGGTGGCAGGGTCATCTGGGAGAGAAGCAGAAGCTTCGACCCTGTGACAAAGGATGCGATCATAGACGGGGTCCCGTTCAAGTACAATCCGGGCATTGTGAACTCCTATGGTGACTGGTCCGACTCCATAACAGCCTGTGCACTGCTTGGGGTCAAGCTGTACTACTGATGACGTTCAACGGAGTAGAAACATGGAAAAAGCGAAGGAAATCGATTCTTCTGTGTTCAAGAGACTTTCGTTTCTGATCCTGAAGGCCTTTGCCGCAGTGTGCGAGAGCAATGGGCTCCGCTACTTGCTTGACGGGTGACCCTGCTTGGCGCTGTACGGCATGGAGGCTTCATACCCTGGGATGACGACATCGACGTGACAATGCCCAGGGCAGACTATGGGAGGCTGTTCCGGCTTGCGGACTCCGGTAACATAGTCAAAAGGATCTACCATAGGCTGTATGACAGCACCCTTGACCTGAGACTCAGAAAGGCTGACAGGGCCGCTGCAAAGGTCAAGGGTGAGAACGATTTCCTCATAAGCTACTACAACAACTACCGCTACATCAGGTTCGAGGATGGGGAGTTCCGATGCCCTGTTGAGTACGACAAGAGGCTCAAGCAGCTCTACGGTGACTATATGACGCTCCCTCCCGAAAGCGAGAGGGTGGCGCATACGGTTAATGCCTTCTGGCTATGAACAAATGTTCACATAGAAAAGAATTACGCTGAACTTTTACTAAAGATTGTGTAGAACATGTGTAGTTTCTGTGAAGACCGCGGAAAAACCAACAGTTCGATCAAAGGACGACTTAGAATTCTCAAAAATCAAAACGGCATGGAGGTTTTTGATGAAGAGAATTATCGTTCTTTTGCTAGCGGTGCTCCTTGTGCTCTCCTTTGCGGTCTCCTGCAAGAGCAGCCCTGAAGCTTCACCTTCCACAGATCAGAGCCAGAGTCAGGTTCCTGCCCATCCGACCACGGGTACGACACGGATCAAGATCTTCGCCACGTCTGACATCCACGGTTACATAATGGATGCATCGTCGATGAACCCGGACACCTTCCAGTACAGGATGGCTCACCTGTCCTATCTTGTGAACCAGGCCAGAGAGGAGTATGACGGGGTCCTTCTGCTGAACGGCGGAAACAACTACGAGGGAACCACGGTGTCCAACCTGCTTGAGGGCGCACCGATGCGCGCTGCCATGGACCTGATGGAATATGACGGCACCGCAATGGGCAACCACGAGTTCGACTGGGACAACATCAAGAACAGGATCAACGCGGATGCCGAAGGCACAATCGGCACGTACACCGTCGGTTCCATAACCGGCGACTCCGATGTCCCCGTCCTTGCCAGCAACCTCTACTACAAGGAGACAGGCAAGAGGGTCGAGTTCACAAAGGACTACGTGATAGAGTACAAGAACGGCTACAAGGTGGCCTTGATCGGGTGGATCGAGGACTTCAGCGCACGTGTCATGACAAGCAGGATAGAGGACTACGAGATCGACACCGACACGGACAAGCTCAACGCCCTGATAGACAGCGTCCATGAGACGGAGAAGCCGGATGTGACTATCATAGTCTCGTTCTCAGGCGCCAGCAGCCTTGCCTCCAAGGTGGATGCAGAGACGGTCGACCTGATAATCGGAGGCCATTCGGGGTCCATGGCAGGCACAACAGAGGATGGAATCGTCTATCTGCAGGGTTCCAGCTACATAGCCGGCTATGCAGAGGCGGTCCTGGTCATAGACAACGAGACCGGCGAGAAGAGCTTCGAGGAAGGAAGCGTCACCACGACATCGATCGTGGCAAGCGGTCCGGGTGCCGACAACAGCAAGCTCTTCTCCACAAGCGAGCAGCTGGATCCTGTGATCAAGGAACTCTCCGACGAGGCCTGGTCCGTCGTCGAGGAGAAGCTCAGCGTGGAGCTCGGATATGTGACTACCGGCATCAACGCAAAGAGCAAGGTGACCGGCGACAGCAACGCCTCCGTTGCAGGAAACTGGATCACAGGCCTGATGCTGCGCTGGGCTCAGGGTACGGAAGACTACTCCGACACTGTTGTTGCCTTCTACAACAACGGTGGAATCAGATCCAGCATCAGCATCCCGGAGGGTGAGACGCAGGCAACGGTGACTGCATCCAACGTGTATTCCATCAATCCGTTCAGCAACTACTGGTACATCTACGAAGCCACGGCTTCGGAGATCGCGCAGCAGATAATGCTTGGTTTTAAGAGTGGCGACTTCGGTAACGAGATGTCAGGCATAACATACACCTACACATACCACACGGAGACATCCTCCGGCGGAGGCGGTGGCAAGGGCGGTGGAAGCTCCACAAAGACTGTGGTCGACTCCATCGACAGCATAACCATCGTCAATCCGGACGGCACCACAAGGGCCATGGACCTTTCTGACGAGACCACCACCTACAAGGTCTGCATCAGCAACTACAGCGCAACTCTGTCCAACAAGAACGGGACTTCCGTCTTCGCTGACAAGACACCGCTGAACGAGGTCGATGCTCCTATCGACAACGAGACCCTGGTCAAGCAGCTTCTCAAGGAGGCCGGAGCAGGCAAGGAGATCGAGGTCGACACAACCGCAAGAGGAACCGGAACCCTCAAGTCCGAGGAGTGATTCCACCGAATATGATTCAATGTCAGACCTCCTGTCTATGTGGCAGGAGGTCTTTTCATGAAATACTTATTCCAATGTCTTGGAAGATTATAGTAGAATCAAGACCACGGAGGCATTGGAATGAAGAAGATTGCGTTGGCTCTAATTGCAGTCCTGCTGCTTGCAGGTACGTTGTTCGCAGCTACATCGACCAGATACGTCAGGTACGCAGACATATTCAGAAGCAGGAACTTCACATTGAAGGGAACCTCATACACCATGGAGAACGGCAGGAAGACCGGTGACGGCTATCCTCTTGTCGTGGCTGAGCAAGGTGATTCCTACTACATGGAGGCCTCTGAAAATGGGTCTGTGGTGAAAGTCATCATCTCAGACGGCAAATACTACATGATCGATGAGTCCAGCAAATCCATCATCGCCATGTCCATGGAGGGTGGGGACACAGACACCGACTTCATCGAGTTCACCGACTATGCGTTCGAGGTCCTGAGCAGCGGAAACGGTAAGCTGGATGGGAAGTCCCTGTTCTATGAGAAGTCGATCAATCAGGACGGCGATGAATACACCTGCTGGTACAACGGGAGCACCCTTGCCGCCATCCAGTTCGAGGACGCCATCATCTACATAGACTCGCTTGAGCAGAAGGTTGATTCCTCCCTGTTCGTGGTCCCCGAATCAGGCTATGAGATCTTGGATCTGACAAGCCTGTTCTCCGAGATGTCCGAATGGGATTGGTCCTCTGAGGATTATGGCGACTATGACTACGACTTCGGTGACTACAACTACGGTGAGTACTGGTATGACACGACCCGTTACTACTACGCACTGGGGATTGAGCTTGGACTTGACGAATCCCAGGCCCAGGCCTTTGACGAGGCCATGTGCGCATTAGATTACCTTGACTGGGGAGAGCTCAACAGGTACTACGATGAGTCCACAGGCCTCTATGACCTCCAGGGAAGCACAATAGAGGACATCTGCTATGTGGACGATTACACAATGGAGAGGCTGCAGGGGCTGATCGACCTGTTCAGGAGGTGAGGGCATGAAAAAGGTTCTGGCAGTTCTGGTTCTTGTCCTGCTTTCCGGTTCCCTGTTCGCCCTGACTCTGACCGACAGCACCTTCATAGGTGGAATGGGATTCGAGACCATATCCGGAGGATGGGATGATGTGTCGTCCAACGTGTACGGTCCTTCCCTGTACGGTTGCTACGATGTCAAGGTCGGAGACAGGTGGTACTCAAGACTTGAGTATGACATTCTGGTTATGCCTATGACCTTCAGGTTCAAGAACATCGACTATGCAAAGGATTGTGGACTGAAAAGGTCCGCCTCCAAGAGAAGGGTGGGCGGTTACATGCGCATAGACTTCAAGAACCAGGTCCTGAACATAGGCGGCACGGTCATCTCGTCGAAGATGTCGCTCACAAGCGAAGACGGCAAGACCAAGTTGACGAACCTGGTCGCCTCGATAGGGCTCATCATCGAATGGCAGTACAATCTGAATGAGCATTTCAGCTTCAGGGCGGATTTGTCGCCTGAGCTCTCGCTCGGGATTGTCGATGAGATCAACAGCAAAGGTGATGACGGCTACAGCCAGACCAGAACCAGGGCATGGCTCGGATTGGGCTTCCAGGCCGGAGCCAGAATGGGGATCTCCTACAAGTTCTGAGATCAGTTCGTGTTGGTCATGTTCTCGAAGAACTTCACTCCGATGTCGCTTCTGTGCCAGGATCCGTCGAACTGCACAAGGTCGATGGCATTGTAGGCTCTCGAGTTCGCAAGCATGATGTTCTTGTCGACTCCGACTATCGTCGCGGCTCTTCCACCTGTGGTGTAGATGCCGTCAAGTCTGCTCTCGACTGCGCCGAAGAACAGAAGCGTGCCGGTATCTATGGCATTGCTCATGTTGTGCTCCGGGATCGGGTTGAGCCTGTGTCCAACCGTTGAGTCCTCAGGATACCCGTCGGAGGCTATCACTACAGCCACCGAGCTCTTTCCGTTCAGCTCTCTCTTGATGTCCTTGAGAGTGTTGTTCTTCATGGCCATCATGAGCTCGCAGAGATCGTTCTTGATTATGGCGACCATTGCCTGTGTGGCAGGGTCGTTGAAACGCACATGGTAGTCAAGGAGGACCGGGCCGTCATCCGTCAAGGTGATGGAGAAGGTGAGGACCCCCTTGTAGAACAGGTTCTCCTCATCAAGGCCCTTGAAGGTCGGCATCACGATTCTGTCCCTTATCAGCTCCCTGATCTCAGGTTCCACCGGCAGCGGGCAGACGGCACCCATTCCGCCTGTGGGGATTCCCTCTCCACGGTCCGTGTGCTCGCGCTTTGTGTATTCGTAGCAGACAGGAAGGCGGAAGAAGCCCTCATTGTCCAGAAGGATGGAGATTGTGGCGTGCTTTCCGTCTATGTAGTCCTCTACGACGACATCTCCCTTTGCAAGGAGGTTTCTGCTGTAGTCCAGAAGGGTCTCTGTGTCATCTGAGCTTATCATGACCCTTGAGGGGGAGAGCCCGTTGGGCTTTATTGTGAACATTTTGCCGGTGTTGCCCTCAAGGAAGGCCTTGAGAGACTTCTCGTCGCTGAAGATGTGGTAGTCGGGAATGGGGATGCCATGGCGAGTGGCGAACTCGCGTGAGAACTTCCTGTCGTTGTCAAGCTTGATCGCGTAGCCCGGGGCACCGAAGGTGTCTATCCCGTGGGCGTTCAGATAATCTATGACCCCTGTCTGGAGAGGGCCCTCTGTGCCGATGAAGACGAAGTCTATACCATATTTCCTGCATGCTGCAAGGACCTGGTCCTTGTCTGATGGGTCGACGTCGGGAAGATTCACTGCAAAGCTTGCAGTTCCCGGATTGCTTGGGGCGACATAAAGGCCTTCGATGAATTTGCTCTTTGAAAACCACCATGCTATTGCATGATCCTTGGCTCCAGAACCTAAAACGAGTACTTTCATCTCACAACTCTCCAATTGCTCTTATTGACTAGAAAGTAGCATTTTCTGGGCCTCTAGGTCAATGTTGGAGGGGTGGTGGAGGGTCCTTGACGGCCCCGTTCAGCACGTCTTGCGGGGAGATGTTCCATATAAATGTTTGCTTAAAAAGGATTTTTCGAAATGCAAACTTGACTGCTGATAAAACCCGTGGTAGTTTATTCAATAGTGCAGTTTCATGCACAGGATAATCAATGACATAGGAAGTGACTCTATGCGCTATTTTGATACACATTGCCATTTGGGTCTTATACATGAAGACCAGCTCGAACAGCTCCTTGCCGTGCAGTATGCAAAGAGGGTCGGGGTTTCACACATCGTCTCCATCTGCAACAGCCTCACGGACTTCGAGGTCATCTACAACAACCTCAAGAGTGCAAAGAATGTCTTCCATGCAGTAGGCGTGTCTCCGACTGAGAGCGGCAACAAGATCTCAGGCTGGGAGACCAGGATACAGCAGTTCCTCAAGCTGGACCGCATTGTCGCCATTGGTGAGACCGGTCTTGACTATGGGAAGTACAAGCAGTTCCAGGACATCCAGGTTGACATGTTCCTCAAGCATCTTGAGATTGCAAGAAGGGCCCATCTTCCGGTGATCATCCACAACAGAGAGGCCGGAGAGCACATCCTGGACATCCTGAAGCACAACATCCCTGAGGAGGGTGCAATCTTCCACTGCTACTCGGAGGATTGGGACTATGCGTTCAGAGCCATGGAGATGCCTGTCTACTTCTCGTTTGCCGGCAACATCACCTACAAGAACGTCAGAAAGCTCACGGACACAGTGCGGAACCTGCCTGAGAACAGGATCCTCATCGAGAGCGAGGCCCCGTTCATGGTTCCCGCAAAGTACTCAAAGCGCAGAAACAAGCCTGAGTACCTGCCTGAGACGGCACAGGCCATCGCGGCAATAAAGGGCATCCCGCTCGAGCAGATGTCAGAGATCCTCTACCAGAACAGCCTGAACGCCTTCCATCTCGAAGAGGTCTGACGTTGTCCAACCTTCTACATGGTGTCTCTATAGGGAATGTAGAGCTTCCCTGCAATCTGTTCCTTGCGCCTCTTGCCGGATACACCGACAAGGTCTACCGGAGCATATGCCTGAAGCATGGTGCTGCTCTGGCGTACACGGAGATGGTATCCAGTGAGGGTGTCGCCAGAGGCAGCGAGAAGACTGTGGTTCTCATGGAGCGTGGCGAGGGGGAGAAGAACCTTGCCGTGCAGCTCTTCATGCCTGATGCCGACACAGCGAAGCGCTCGATTGAAGGTGCGATGGCCTATAATCCTGCAATCATCGATATTAATTGCGGATGTCCTGTGCCTAAGGTTACCAAAACCGGTGCAGGCAGCAGTCTTCTGACACATCCTAAGACGATTTTCGAGATAGTGAAGGTCCTTGTGAAGGGCACCGGACTGCCGGTTACCGTCAAGATCAGAACCGGCTGGGACACAAACAGCCTGAACTACCTTGAGACGGCAGGCTATGCGTTCGATGCCGGGGCAAGTGCAGTCTGCATGCACGCAAGGACCCGCAGCCAGCTGTACATGCCCACAGCCCATTGGGAGCTTCTGAAGGACCTGAAGAGCCATTTCCCCGACAGGATGATAATCGGTTCGGGGGATCTCTTCACGGCCCAGGACGGGGTGGACATGCTTGAGAGCACAGGCATTGATGCGATCTCGTTCGCCCGTGGCGCGATAGGCAACCCGTTCATATTCGAGCAGGCCAAGGCGCTTCTGGAAGGGCGTGCCCCCAGGGAAGTCTCTTTGCAGGAGAAGAAGGACGCAATCATGGAGCACCTCAGGGGTCTTGTGGACTTCCTTGGCGATAAAACAGCTTGCCGGGAGATGAGAAAGCATGTCTGCGCCTATCTCAAGGGCATTCCCAACAGCGCCAAGGTGCGTCAGATGGTCACCTGTGCTCTGACCGTTTCCGAATACGAGGATGCCCTGGCCCAACTGGGATGAGGCCTGGAAAACTTTCGGAGCAAAGTACTGGACAGTTTTTTCAAATCGTGCATAATAGTAATGCAATGCACGGCTAACTCAGCGGGAGAGTGCCACCTTGACGTGGTGGAGGTCGAGGGTTCAAACCCCCCGCCGTGTAAACAGAGAGGCAATCCGGAAGGGTTGCCTCTTCTGTTTATCAGGCACAATGGGCTTTTCTGTCAGAACCAGTTGCTTCCATGGTTATGACTGCATCCCTTATCAACCGAATTCCTGTGCCGGTGCCGAGATTTGTGGTATTCTCGAACTGGGAGATGGAGAGGCAGGACGAGAGGGTCATGAGACTGAGCGACCTGTTCATGAGAGGTGACATCGAGCCGGACATTGAGCTGCGGGTCCGCGTGATCAACGTGAACGCGGGGCACAGCAAAGCCCTCATGGAAAGGTGCAGACCTCTTCTTGACTACTCCAGGTTCGTGGAGTGTGTCAGGCACAACAAGGGCAGAGGTCTGGAGCTTGGAGATGCCATAGACAGGGCTATGGAGGAAATGCCGGAGGACTCTCCGATAAAGGGGATCCTCATGGGCAACAGGACGGAGGTCAAGGGAATGCTTGCGACTGAGTACGATGAGAAGAAGGTGTCCGAGCTGTTCTTCAGGGACGGCATAGCTGTGGGAACGGAAAAAGGCATGGCAGAAGGTTTAGCCAAAGGTAAAGCTGAGGGCTTGGCCGAAGGAAAGGTTGAAGGACAGAAAGTCATCCTTGAACTGAACAGTATCCTCCTCAAGGAAAACCGCTATGATGACCTCAGGAAGGCGTCAAGCGATGACGAGTACCTTAACCAGTTGCTGAAACAGTATGGACTTATTTGAATTAAGCAGGGACTGCTGCATTATGAATTGACCCAAATTCACATTGGAGCAGTCCCTTTTCATTTGTCGGCACTGATGTGGTTTGAATCCACTAGTGCGGCTGGTGGTGTTTAAGTCTGTTCAGATAATTCCCATTGAACCGGAATGCCATTTAAATCGTAATGCCACCATTTACCATAAGTAGTTGGCTCTTTTTCAGAATAATAGAAAGCATTGGAACGAACAAGGCTACTGGATTAGTCGATTGTAATTTGATCGAAATCAGTTGAGGACCCAAGGTAATAAGTGACAAAATTCGAGCAAGCCTAGTCCATGAAACAAGTCAAATAAAAAGGGTTGCCTTTTCTGCTAGAGGTCCGCTTTGGTCAACCTTATCAGGAAGGAGGCTATGTAGTCCTCAGACTGCTTCTTTCCGCCTTCAATCCATGAGGAGACGACGCCATTGATTGCGTTCATGTAGTATTCGAGCGCATATTGTCTCTCCGTCTCATTGAAGAGGCCGTCCAGGAAATGGTATTTCCTAACGAATCTGAGCTGGGCATCCCTGAATGCCTTGCTCCGTGATTTGAGCATTGTCATGTAGAGCATCGCATTCATGGAATAGCAGTGGACTATGTTGTGGATGTGCTCTTCATCGCTTGTCACATTTGCCTTCAGGTCGAACATGATTGTATCCAGCTTCTCCAGAAACTCACCCTCAAGCTGCTGGTACAGTGCCATCTGGTCCTGATAGTAGACATAGAAAGTGCTTCTGTTGATGTCCGCAACCTCGCAAATCTGCTTGACCGTCACCTTCTCCACCGGAGTGGTCTGGAGACACTTGATCATCGCATTCCTTATAGCAGTCAAAGTCTTCTTTGTTCTTCTGTCTTCACCCATGCCAATTATCCAACACAATTCCATTTTGTGTCTATTATCATTCGTTTTCATGAACAGTGTTGTCTGTAATCCGACAGCACTGTTGTATATTTCTGTCGGAATTAAAGAACAAATCTTAAGAGGTGTCAAATGAAACTCAGTGGAAAGACATGTTTGGTTACAGGTTCCTCGGCCGGAATGGGCAGGGAGATAGTCAGGCTCTTTGTGAAGGAAGGGGCCAATGTCGTTGCCTTCGCAAGAAGGAAGGAGCGCCTTGAGGAACTCGCAGAGGAACTGAAGAACGAGGCTGGAAAGGTCCTCCCATATGCAGGTGACGTTTCCAGGAAAGAGGATATCGAGGGTGCGATCGATGCGGCCGTCGCCACATTCGGGAAACTCGATGTTCTGGTGAACAATGCCGGTGTCATGGATGACATGGCTCCAATGGCAGCCGTTTCCGACGAGAAGTACGAGAAGGTCTTCTCCGTGAATGTCTACGGACCGATGGCTGCGATGAGAAAGGCATGTCAGGTCTTCCTTGCCCAGGGCAACGGTGGGAACATCATCAACATCTCATCCGTCGGCTCAAAGCATCAGGCTGCCGGAGCGATCTACGGAGCGTCGAAGGCCGCTCTCAATGCAATGACCAAGAACACCGCATACATGTACGAGAAGGAGAACATCCGCTGCAATGCAATCCTTGCCGGAGGTTTCGCAACTGAGATCGGGACTTCAATGGGAATGCCGAACATGGAGGGCTACGGCAAGGTGAAGCCTGTGATTGAGCTTTCAAAGGTCCCGGCCGCAGATCCTGTGGAGATAGCCAAGGCATGCCTTTTCCTCGCCTCGGACGATTCCGGCTTCATCAGCGGTGTCGAGCTCCCGGTCGATGGTGGTTGGATGTCCTTCTGATAAGTTTTCTTGTTGACGGTCAGGGCTGCATTCCTGTTTGGGGTGCAGCCTTTTCAGTTCGAATGGACATTTGAAAAAATGTTGCTAAACGGCGAAATTGCCTGTAGGCTTTGTTCTTGGATGGAGGCAAGACATGGCACTGACAGCACAGATGGAGAGATACCTGCAGGAATCGCACAACGACGCGAAGGGGATAGTCAAGGCCCTGTGCGGGATCCCTGCACCCAGCCATCATGAGGAGAAGCGCGCACGTTGGTGCGAAGAGTGGTTCAAGGCTGCAGGAGGGCAGAAGGTCTACGTTGACGAGGCCCTGAACGCAGTCTGCGAGCACAATGTCACCGATGACAATGATGTGGTCGTCTTCATGGCGCACATCGACACCGTCTTCCCCGATACCGAGCCCATGCCGTTCGTCGAGAAGGACGGCCTGTTCTTCAGTCCGGGAGTCACTGATGACACCGGGAATCTTGCCAGCCTTCTGATAGCGGAACGCTACATCCTTGAAAACAGGATACAGACCACATGCGGGATGGTCTTTGTTGCGAACTCATGCGAGGAGGGCCTTGGAAACCTCAAGGGGAGCAGGGCCATAGTCGCCAGGTACGGAAGACGGATCAGGGAGTTCGTGACCGTTGACGGAACGCGGCTTGAAAGGATCGTGAACGGCGCTGTGGGGTCCCATAGATACAGAATCACCGTGAAAACCGAGGGAGGACACTCATTTGGGGCCTTCGGCAACAGGAATGCAATTGCCTGCATGGCCTCGATGATCAGCACTCTGTACAGCGTGAAGGTCCCTGTTGACGGGGAATCCAAGACAACATACAACGTTGGTGTCATCTCCGGCGGCACAAGCGTCAACACCATCGCACAGGATGCCGAGATGCTCTACGAATACCGCTCAACCAGCAGGAAGTGCCTGCTTGAGATGGAGAACATGCTGGAGAAGGTGGTGGAGGCCTACAGGGCAACGGGAATCGGGGTTGAGGTCGAGAGGATAGGGGACCGTCCATGCACAGGCGAAGTGGACAAGGCTGCCCATGATGCCCTGATAGAGAAGGCAAGGGCCTCAATAAGGAGGGTGCTTGGGAAGGAGGCCTATCTGGCTTCCAGCTCCACCGATGCAAACACGCCCCTGTCCATGGGGATCCCTGCCATCTGCATGGGAGGGGCCGTAGGCGGGAAGTGCCATACCAGGGAGGAGTGGCTTGACCCTGAGAGCCTTCTGGACGGATCAAGGCTGCTTCTGGACTTCATGACCAACTACTTCTCAGTGAAGGGCTGAATCCGACAGGGGTCAGAACTCCTCCTTCCTCTTCAGGGTCTTGGAGTACAGGACGAAATAGAGGACTATTATCACCACAAGCACTGCTATTGCAATGTAGATGATGTTGATCTCAAGCAATCCCAGTATGCCATAGACGGTGAAGGTCAGAGCTGTGGCGACCTTCAGGAAACCGTCGACCCGAGCCCATCTCTGCACTGACTCGGTGGTGTAGATCTCCTTCTTGAAGAAATCGATGTCCTTGC
>JAFVFA010000050.1 GCA_017475725.1 Spirochaetales bacterium | reverse complement strand
CTCCTTGACGATCCGAGGCTCGATCCCCATGGCCGTCTCCTTGTCAGCTGCCGTCACGGTGCTGTAGATCTTGATCTTCGGCTCCGTACCGGAGGGCCTGACTATGGCCGAGCAGTTGTTCTCAAGCGCGAACCTGATCACGTTCGCCTTAGGAAGCCCGTCCACACCCTGTGCGTAGTCGGTTACGGACAGGACCTTCATGCCGCCCACCGTCTCAAGCCTTGCAGTCCTCAGGCCATCCATTATGCCCTTCATCCGCTCGAATCCGGCGGAACCCGGGAACTCGTATGAGTGCTGGGTTATGTAGCAGTATCCGTACTGTCTGTAGAGCTCGTTCAGCTTGTCCAGAAGCGAGATCCCCCTGGTCTTGTAGTAGGCGAACATCTCGCAGATCAGGAATGCGGCGTTGACGGCATCCTTGTCCCTTGCATGTGTGCCGGACAGATAACCGTAGGACTCCTCGAAACCGAGTATGTACCTCTCAGGGTGCCCTTCGGCCTCTACGATGGCGATCTGCTCCCCTATGTACTTGAAGCCGGTCAGCACGTTGATGGTCTTGACGCCGTAGTGGTCCGCAATCCTCTGCGCCATGTCTGATGTGACGATTGTCTTGACGAAGATCGGGTCCTTGGGCATTCTGCCGTGTCTGGTCCTCTGGGAGCAGATGAAGTCAAGCAGAAGCATTCCTGTCTCGTTTCCGGTCAGGAGCTTCATGTCATCGCCATCCCTGACCGCTATGCCCACACGGTCGCAGTCCGGGTCGGTTGCAAGCATGAGATCCGCGTTCAGGCGGCCGGCGTACTCCAGTCCGAGCTGCAGGGCTGCCCTGATCTCAGGGTTCGGATACGGGCAGGTCGGGAAGTTCCCGTCAGGCTGCTCCTGCTCCTTGACAACCGTGATGTTCGTGAATCCGGTCTCGTTAAGGATTCTGGTCACAGGTTTCAGACCTGCGCCGTTCAGAGGTGAATAGACAATCGCCACGTCCCTGTTGATGTCATCGCCGAAGAGCACGCTCGTCTTCTTGACCTCCTCTATGAAGGCAGTGTAGCAGTCATCGCCTATGATGGTGATGTGGCCGCAGCCGGAAATCCCGCCGACCTCCGCACCGCACGGACCCGCAGCCAGGGCATCCTCGTATCTGACACGCCTGATGTCCCTGAACACATCTATCTTCCCTATCTCCCCCAGAATCGCCCCTGCGGCCTCCTCAGTTATCTGGCAGCCGTCAGAACCGTACACCTTGTAGCCGTTGTACTTGCTCGGGTTGTGTGAGGCTGTGACCATGACACCGGCTGCGCATCTGAAGTAGCGCACGGCAAATGACACGCAGGGAACCGGCATGAGGACCGGATAGAGGTAGACGTCTATCCCGGCGGCCGCGAAGACCTCTGCGGCAACCCTTGCAAAGACATCGCTCTTGATTCTGCTGTCGTATCCTATGGCTATGGTCCTGTTGTTCGGGAAGGCCTTGACCACATAGTTGGCAAGCCCCTGTGACGCCTTCGCCACCGTATACTCGTTCATGCGGTTGGTCCCAGCGCCCAGAACGCCCCTCAGTCCGGCCGTACCGAACTCCAGCTCCCTGTAGAAGGCATCCTCAATGGCCTTTGCATCCATTGCCTAAAGCTCAGACCTGAACTCAGGTGCATTCCTGAGCCACCGCTCATATTCTTTCTTGTAATCCATATTGAACTCCCCTAGTGCTCTTTTGATTAAAGGATACCATTGCAGAGCAATGCTAAGCAAGAAGCAAGAGTATTACCCATTTTCATGCCAAGTTGTATTTGGCCACCTCATCCATTACGGATTTCTCAATGAAACTGTTCAATGAAATATTCAGAATCCTGGCAGTGATTGCAGCCTTCTGATGAAGACTAGGTTGAAGACGTACATTGAATTTTCCGGAATAGGGTTTCTCCGGCTCCACCCCATCCTCCTTGCACCACTGGATGTAATCATCAACTGAAGCATGGAACTCTCTCTCCAGCTCATCAACGCTGTCTCCCTGGAATGTTATAACCGTTTTGGTGTTCACCACTACTCCAGAGAAGATTCTCGCTTCATAATCGAAATCGACCTTCCCTATGTATCCTTTGTACTCCATCATGCCTTCCTGACTCCCGCGTTAACAAGAAACGCTCTCATGGCTTTCAGTGCACCCTTATCGATAG
>JAFVFA010000049.1 GCA_017475725.1 Spirochaetales bacterium | reverse complement strand
GTAGAGAACAGGATGCGTGAGATGGGTGCGACCATCATAAAGACGATGGATGACGGAAGTGACCTTGACGCCTGCCTGATGAGGTTCAACCTTCCGGAGACATTCGACGCCGGCTACTCCCTTGATGGGCAGAAGTGGGTCCAGGTGGCTCAGAGGATATCCAGAAGCGAAGAGGCCATGTGCAGATGGGAAGTCGTCTCGAATGTCCCTGAGCTCTGCAAGAAGTACAACGACATGGTCCTGGAGATAACGGACCGCTACGTCAAGGCCGGTTGGGCCAAGTACTGAGCCTATGGACCTGAGCAGACGAAGAGACAGGATACTTGAGGCACTCTCCGAGCACGGCTATGTAACAGTGGAGGAGCTCTCCCAGCGCCTGGGGGTCTCCTCAGTCACGATAAGGACGGACCTCACAGCCCTTGAGGAATCGGGGGCTCTGGTGAGGACCCATGGCGGTGCCATGAAGACAGAGAAGAAGAGTGCCACAAGACTCCTCTCCACAACCATGTCAGAGTACGAGGTCCAGAAGAAGGCCATAGCGAAGAAGGCCTCCTGCTTCATCTCCGACGACAGCACCATAATCGTGGACTCCGGTTCCACCACAATCCACCTTATGGACTACGTCAAGGGAAGGAAGCTCACCGTCGTGACCAACTCCATCCCTGTGGTCGAGCAGCTGAAGGATGACAGGTCCGTTGAGGTGTTCGTGATAGGCGGGAGCCTCAAACGCTCATACATGGGGACGATCGGACCTCTGGCCAATGCGGCCATGGCCCTTCTGAACGCTGACGTATACTTCATGGGTGCCGCGAACTTCGACAGGGACGGGATCACATCCACGAACCTCATGGAGGTGGAGCTCAAGAAGGCCATGATCAAAGCTGCGGACAAGGTGGTGTTCATGGCTGACTCCTCCAAGCAAGGAAGGAAAGCCTTTGCATCACTCTGCTCATGGGAGGACATCGACGCCTTTGTGACAGACTCGATAGACGATGGTTTCCGAGCCTTCCTTGAAGACAAGGGAATAGAGGTTTTGATATCCTAATTTGACATTTATGCCGATAAAAACAAAGAAGGCTCCAGAAATGGAGCCTTCTTCAATTAAGCAAGTTTATCAAATCACTTGTTTTCCTCAACAACCTCGGCCTCTCCGACCTCTGCAGTCTTCTTTGACTTTGAGAACATCACAATCAGAGCAAAGACCACACTGAGGGAGCCTACGACAATGAATGCTATTGCAAGGACCTTGACTATCAGCTCAAGCGTCTCGACCGGCTTGAAGAACAGGATTATCGCAATCAGAATCTGGATGACGGCCTCAGCCACAAAGTGGCCGCGCATGTCACTGATGTTGAACGTACCTGCCACCGCGGCGTTCTGCAGGGACACGATGGAAGAGAAGATCAGGCTTACGGCGAAGATGTAGACCATTACGGTCAGAGCCTCGTTCGCGGCGAATATCCCTACCACTATGGCCGCAAATCCAAGCAGTGTGGATTCGACGCCCTTGATTGTGGTGAGGGTCTTGGTTACGCTTGTGTACTTCCATCTTCTGATGCCCAGAAGGGTGTAGACACCATCAAGCAGTGAACCGATACCCGCTGCCACCATTATTATCTGGAGGAACAGGTTTGCATGATTCAGGATTATGATTCCGATTGCCAGTGCGGCGGCTCCAACCAGAAGCCCCTTGATTGAATATTTGAGTCTTGTTGTCATTCTATTCTCCTATTCTGAAAATCATTTGCTTATTGAATATGTCTCGACCTCGAAGATCAGAAGGGAGTTGGGCCCCATGCTTCCAGTGGCCTGGCTCCCGTACCCAAGGTCCGGATGGATGTAGAAGATGTAGTGCGATCCCATGGGCATGAGCATGACGCCCTCTCTGAAACCGGGGATGACGCTTGTCAGAGGGAAGACCGAATGCTCTCCCCTTGCATATGAGCTGTCCACAACAGTCCCGTCAAGAAGCTTCAGCTCGTAGTCCAGCTCAACGCTGTCCTCTGCAGAGGCCTTTGCCCCAGTGCCCTGCTTCAAAACCTTGTACTGTAGGCCGGACTCAGTGGCTCGGATTCCCTCTGATTTGAGGTTCTCGGCAAGGAAAGACTCCGCCACAGCCAGATTCTCGGCGGCCTGAACCTGGACCCTGGCCTCATAATCTGCAGGATACTCCGAAAGGATTCTGTTGAGCTCGTCAACCTCATAGAGGGACATGCCCTGTGAGTAGCTGTAGACTCCCATCGAACCGAAATCAAGGTCCAGTTCTGGCCAGTAGTAGTTCTTGTACATGTAGAAGTACTGCATCGCACTATCCGGACCGTACGTTGAGGCAAGATAGAAACCGAATGCATAGCTGAACTTCTCAGCAAGTGTGGAAGGCAGACCGGTCTCTTCATCCGCTGCGAAAACGAAACCCATGGCAAGAACAGCCAGAAGGGCCATGACCAAAATCTTCTTGAGCATTTCCAACTCCCCTATTAGTGTCTATATTCTAACGACTGGCCCTGCGTCTTTCAATGGTGCAGACCAAAAGCACACAGAGAAGGCCGAGCACAACTCCGCACAAGGAGCCAAGAGCCCCTGCCAGAAGGTCCGCCATCTCGAAAGCCCTGCGGAAATAGGGCTGGATGAGCTCTATGCAGTAGGCGCAGATGAAAGAGAGGGCAAAGGCCCCGAGCATTGGCATCAGGTTGTTTATAATGATCCTCTTCCTTGAATAGACGGCAAAGCAGATCAAAAAGAGGAATGAGAGCGCAGTATAGGCAAGAAAATGACCGCCTTTGTCGCCTCCTATGACATAGTTTGTAATGAGGACTTTACTGGCGAACGACAGATAGACAATCGCGGCCATGCATATGAGGCTCAGAACGAAGCCTATGATTCTCACAATCCTTGACACAGATCCCCCTGAACAAAGCCCCTTTCAACCATGGTCGATTCCAGCTTGCGCAGAAACCTGTTCTTGTCCGGAAACAACCTGGGGCTTGCCAATCTATGGTTTGGAGTTTCGCACATAAGCCTCTCTATTACAATATCGGAGGGGATCCTTCTCAGAATATGGATGACATTCTCCACATGCCTTGTAAGGCAGGGGGTTGTGACCTCTCCCTCCAGAAACTCATCATAGAGCCTTGTCCCGGCAGCCACATTGAGGTTATGGATCTTCACCGCATCCGGATGGACCTGGTTTATCACGGATATGGTCTGGTCCAGTTCTGCCCTTCCCTCTCCCGGAAACCCGGTGAGCACATGCAGACAGAGACCGATTCCATGCTCCTTGACCGCCTTTGAAGCCTTCAGCAGACACGCCACATCGTGGCCGCGGTTCATCCGCTTCAGAATCTCATCGTTTCCGCTCTGGAGGCCCAACTCGATGCAGACCTCCCCGCAGGTCTCCCTGTATGATGCTATCAGGTCAAGTTTGCTTTCGTCTATGCAATCCGGCCGTGTGGAGATTATCAGGCCCTCCCACCTGCGGACGGAGACTATGAAATCATAGAGTTCCTTCAGCTTTTCGCAAGGGGCGAAAGTGTTGGAGAATGACTGGAGATATGCCGCGAAATGATCGGTCCTGTATCTTCTCCCTATGAACTCCGTCCCACGCTCAATCTGGTTAACGATGTCCTGTTTATTGATTATAAGCAGATTTTTTTCATCATTACCCTGATTTTGAGGTGGTATCACCGACAGCAAATCTATACAATCAACGAATTCGCTGTCATGTCTGTAGGAGCTTTCCTGCGTCCTCAGATAAGCGGCTCTTGCACCTTGGCTGTCGCAGTAGATGCAACCGGATCCATCCTTGCTTCTGCATCGGTTAGGACAGGTGAAACCCGCATCGATACCAACCCTGAAGACTCTGTGCCCGTAACGGCTGAGATTGTCAGAAGAATAGGATCTGTAAGGCAGGCCCATGACACCGTCACTCGAATCTGGATTTCAGGATCCACTGGTTGCCGTTCACGAAGGCCTTGTAGTCAAGCTCCTTCTTTGCAGGAAGCTGAAGACCAGTCAGCCAGAGGACCTTGTCGGCGCAGGCCACACCGATTCCCCTGTCCTTGCGGTACGCGACCACAGTGCCTGGCTCCTTGTCAGTGCAGTCCTCGGATGAAGCAACATCATCGAAGCCGCCCCAGACTTCTGTTATGGCAATGTCCGTACCATTCACCTTTGCCCAGGCCTTGGGCCATGGGTAGCAGGCCCTGATCCTGCAGTGGAGCTCCATTGCCGAGCTGTTGAAGTCAAGTGTGCCTGTCTCCCTTGTGATCATTGTGCAGTAGCTGGCATCCCCTTCCTGCGGCCTGGCCGTGACCTCACCGGAGACTATTCTTCTGAGCAAGGCCGGAACGAATGCCGCAGCCTCCGAAGAGACCAGGGACGTCAGACTCTGGGTGCTCTCCTTCCCTGTAAGGGGAATCTCATGGATGCCCCAGATGTCTCCCTCATCCATCTTCAGGCCAACGTCCTGAAGCGATATGGTGGCCCTGTCCAGACCTGAGAGTATTGTGGACTGTATTGGGGAAGGTCCCCGGAACTGAGGGAGCGCAGAAGGATGGATGTTGAACCTGCCGTTTGGGAACAGGTCCAGAAACAACGGCCCGAATATCTTCCCGAAAGCGAATGTGACCAGGGTATCGGCTCTAAGCTCTCTGACCGCCTGACGCGCAGGTGTTCTGAGGCTCTCGAACTGGAGGACCGGAATCCCGAGCTCGGCTGCTGCTGCCTTGACCGGAGTGGGGACAAGCCTGCTTGAGCGGCCAACGCTTCTGTCACATGATGTCAGAACTCCAACCACATTGAACGAGGAGCTCAGCGCTTTCAGAAGAGGCACTGCGATTTCCGGTGTCCCGGCGAACAGGATCCTAGGCTCTGTCAACTTCTTCCCCTCTGACGTCTGTTCTTCTTCTCGTAGGCACGAAGGACCTTCTTCCTCTCCTCCTCGTTGAGGTGGTCAACGAAGAGGACCCCGTCAAGGTGGTCATTCTCGTGCTGGATGACCCTGGCCATCAGACCGGAGGCCTTGAGGGTGAACTCCTCTCCGTTGGCATCCTGGGCCTTGACTATGACCTTTGACGGGCGGACCACATCGTGGTAGACGCCGGGAAGGCTGAGACAGCCTTCCTCGTACGGGTTCGTCTCAACCGAGGTACCGACTATCTCCGGGTTTATGAACTCACGTTTCGTTCCATCCGGAAGCGAAACGATGAAGAATCTCTTGTCAACTCCGACCTGAGGTGCGGCAAGACCTACACCATCTGCTTCATCCAGAGTCTCGAACATGGCCTCAAGAAGGATATGGAGGGCATCATCGAACTCTGTGACCTTCGTGCATTTCTCACGGAGGACCTCATCACCAATTTTCACTATATCAAGCATACTTGAAATATATACAAAGCTTCGGGATGTTTCAACGCTCACAGAAGATCGGTCGGGTCCACGTCTATGTCAACAGACACGTTGTACGGGACCTTGACCTCGTTCATGACCCTGTTCAGAAGACTCAGCATGTCGGCGGGGCTTGTCGAGCGCAGGAGAATCTGGAACCTGTAATAGGTCCTGATCTTCTCTATCGGGCACTCGGAAGCACCATAGACAAGGGTTCTTCCGGCCTTCTCTGTCAGCATCTTGGCCAAAGTATCCGCAAAAGCCCTTGCAGCAGAGGCGTTGGAGGACCTGACCACAATGTTCACCATCCTTGAGAAGGGAGGGAACTTGGTGTCCTTCCTGATGGCAAGCTCCTGGTTGAAGAAGCCCTCCACATCACCCTTGACCGCGAACTCTATGGCAGGGTTGTCCTTCATGCGGGTCTGCACCACCACCTCCCCGTTCGAATCCGCACGGCCTGAGCGGCCTGAGACCTGGACAAGAAGGTCGAAGGTCCTCTCCTCCGCCCTGAAGTCAGGTATGAGAAGACCGCTGTCAGCCATGATTATCCCCACAAGCTGCACATTAGGGAAGTTCAGCCCCTTGGCCACCATCTGCGTGCCTAGAAGTATCTGTATCTTTCCGGATCTGAAGTCATCAAGGGTCTTCTGTATGTTGCCCCTGTCCTTGGAGACGGTGTCCGTGTCCAGTCTGGCGACTCTGTAGAGAGGGAAGAGCCTGGAGATCTCCTGCTCCACCTGCTCCGTCCCGAAACCCGAGTACATGACATCCATGGATCCGCAGTCGGGACAGACGGTTATTGGCTTGCGCGAATAGCCGCAGTAATGGCATTGCAGGACATTATGGCGTTTATGGTAAGTCAATGCTATGTCACAGTTTGGGCACTTTAGCTCATAGCCGCAGCTTCTGCAGTGGAAGTAGTAGCTGAACCCCCTTCTGTTCAGGAATAGTATGACCTGCTTGCCCGCAGCAAGCGTTCTGAGCATCCTCTCCTGCAGAACTTTGCTGAAGATTCCGTCCTCCTTGGACATGTCGGCGATCTCCACCCTGGGCATCGTCCCGCCGCCGACTCTGTGGGTCAGGTCTATCCGAACCATCCTGGATGGGTCCTTCATCATCTGCCAGGACTCCAGACTTGGTGTGGCACTTCCCATCAGGAGCTTTCCGCCGCAGTCAGAGATCCTCTTCTGGGCCACCTGCCTTGCATGGTAGCGCGGAGCATTGCCGCTCTTGTACGAGTTCTCATGCTCCTCGTCTATGATGATCATCTTGAGATTTGAGAAAGGAGCGAACACCGCGCTTCTTGCCCCTATTACAAGACCGACTTCGGAACGTTTTATTCGCCTCCACTGGGCAATTCTCTGGGAATCGGTCAGTCCTGAATGCAGAATGGCGACATTGTTCTGGAAGCGCTTGAGAACCTGCAGCGCAAGCTGGTGGGTAAGGGTTATCTCTGGAACCAGATAGATGACCTGACCCCCTTCGGCGATCACCCTCTCCGCACAGCGCAGGAAGACCTCCGTCTTTCCTGAGCCTGTGACCCCGAACAGGTAGTACATGCGATGGTCCGTCTCCATGACGGTCCTGACCGCGTTCTCCTGCTCCTCAGACAGGGTTACATCCGGTCTCGGCATCGCCTCATCGGCGTCAAGGCCGGAGAACACGGTGTCCCTACGTCCACCGGGGATCATTGTATCCAGAACCTCACCCCTGCTTGAGAAGTAGAACTTCTCCATCCAGACGGCAAGGTCATAGTCCCTGTGGTCGAAGATGGGCTCCTTGTCTATCACACGGGTTATGCCCTTGATCTCGAAGTCAACCTGCGGTTTGGTGTCTCGCACATCAATGACGTAGGCCTGAAGGCTGCGTCTTCCGAACGGGACCATGACACGCATTCCGGTCTGAACGGTCATCAGGTCGGAATCGAAGCTGTAGGTGAACTCAGACTTCAGAGGGACTGGAACAACAACCTGGGCATAGCGGACCATCAGCTGGCACCACCCGGCAGAAGCCCGAGGTATCGGGCCAGCTTCTTAAGGTCATCCCACACCGGACGCTTCAGGGAAAGGTCCCTGAGGACAGCCGCGGGATGGTATGTGCACATCATGGGTATTCCGTCATAGAAGAAGAACTTGCCACGCAGTGCGCCCATTGAGGCGTCAGGCCTTCCGGTCATAAGCGTGGAGGCTGGCTTTCCAAGGCAGAGTATTGCCTGCGGACTGACCAGCTCTATCTGTCTCTTGAGGAAGGCGAAGCAGCTATCCTTCTCCTCAGGGTACGGGTCGCGGTTCTGCGGGGGTCTGCACTTCACGGTGTTGGTAATGTAGACGTTCGTCTCACGGCTGAGCGATATGGCGGCCAGCCACCTGTCCAGATACTGTCCGGCCTTGCCCACGAACGGCACGCCCTGAAGGTCCTCGTTCTCCCCCGGACCTTCACCTATGACCATGACCACAGGACGGTCCTTGCATCCTGTTCCGAAGACCACGTTGGTCCTGGTTCTGCAAAGGCCGCACCTGGTGCAGCCCATGGCATCCGAGCAGAGGCTCTGGTAGGTCATCAGCAGCCTCTCGTCAGCATGGACCGGTTCCTGGGAAGCGGTCTCCTCGACCTCTGGTGCAGCATCAGGCAGAATCCTCTCAACGGTCTGGGTGAAATCACGCCGCTCGTGTCCGGATCCGCTGAAATCCTGTTTCAGCACATCCTGGAAGCTGTCAAGGAGAGCATCTGTTCTGCTGAGGGCATCCGACAACGCCTCTCGTCTGGTCTTCAAATCCTCAGTGTCCATACTCCTCCTCGAACCATTGGTATTCGTCAGGGTCGTAGCTCACCCTCCAGAGATACAGTCCGTCCGAAGGGGCCGTCCTGCCTGCACGTGAGCGGTCCCTGGACTCAAGGGCATCCCTGAATGCCGTCACCGAGTCACCCCTGGCACCGAACTCCAGCATGGAGCCGACCAGAGACCTCACCATGTGGTACAGGAATGCGTTTCCGCACACCCTGTAGCAGAGTATCCGCTCCCCGAACATGGAATCCACCCAGCAGAACGAGGACTCGTACATGTCACGCACCTTGCTGGGGCAGATGTCCCTGGCGGATGCGAATGTGGTGAAGTCATGGGTCCCGACTATGGTCCCGGCATATGAGTTCAGAAGGTCGATGTCAGGGAACTCCTTGAGCCGTGTGACAAGACCCTCCGTGAAGCTGTCGTGCATTATGCCTGTTCTGCAGAAGTATCTGTACTCCCTTGCCATTGCACTGTATCTTGCGTGGAAAGACGGTTCCACATCCCAGCTCCGCTTGACCCGCACACTGTACGGAAGAAGGGAGTTCAGCCCCAGATGGAAGGCCTTTGCAGGAATGTCGCACGAATCGAACTCGGCATGGGCCACCTGACCGTAGGCATGTACGCCGCTGTCAGTCCTGCCGCTACCGACGATCTCCACATTGCAATCCCCGACCAGACGTGTGACAGCCTCCTTCAGGGTGTCCTGCACAGAGACCCCATTGTTCTGGACCTGCCAGCCGTTGAACTGCCTGCCGTCATAGCAGACCTCAAGGGCCACACGTCTTCTCCCTTCGGGAGCCGAGAACTCTGAAGGTCTCCTCCAGTCACTGCGCGCCATCGGAGCACTCCACAGATTCAAGCACCACCATGGCTATTGCAAGCGGCATCTCGTGGGTCAATGAGAGATGTATGGCTGAAAGCGGAGCATTGTCCAACGTCTTGCCGGACAACTCTATGAATGGTTTTCCGCATTCATCCTCGCATGTTGTGATGTCACTTGGGACCACGATGTCGGAGAAACCGGTTCCACGGGCCTTTGCATAGGCCTCCTTGACGGCGAACCTGGAGGCCAGGAACTGGGCCCTGACATCCTCATGGGCACCTTCCAGAGCATTGTACTGCTCGATCTCAGATGGACTGTAGACCTTTCTGACGAAGGCTTCCCCCAGGTGCTTCACCCGTTCGATCCCAACGGCATCGATGCCTGTCCCTAGAATCACTGGGCGGCCTCCGAACTCACGAAGTAGACCCTGACCTGGCTTGGTTTGGTGTAGATGGAGATCTCGGATGTGTCGACATACTTCTGGAGGTCCCCCGTATCTATCTCAACCGTGGCATAGTTGATCCCGTCGCGGTTCACGGTGGAGAAGTCCACGGTGAGTGATATCGACGAGGCATCGATCATGTAGATCTGGTCCTCCGTCCCCTGGATGATCAGGTCTATGCTCTTGGGGATGTTGCTGGTTGCCGTGTAGCCTTCCGGCATCTTGACGTCCACCGGAAGCGATATCTTCCTTGAGGTCTGGATGGAGAAGACCAGAACGAAATACACGAAGATGGCGATGATGAAACAGATCAGCTTGATCTGCCAGTTGTACAGGACCTTCTGCAAGAACTTACTGCGCATCGTTGCGGGCCTCCTCTGATGAATTCGGCTGCACGTCAAGGTAGTTGAACAGTGAGAGCAGCATGCTCTTGATCTCGTCATGGGACAGGTCGTAGTAGAGGTTTCCGTTGCATGCCAGCGAGATTGCACCAGTCTCCTCCGAGACGACAATGATGGCGGCATCGGATTCCTCCGCCATTCCCAGGGCGGCTCTGTGCCTTGTTCCGAACGATGCCCTTATGTCCGTCTGGCCTGACAGCGGCAGATAGCAGCCGGCTGCGATGATCTTGGATCCCTGGATGATCATGGCGCCGTCATGGAGCGGAGTGTCATGGTCGAAGACGGTGACGATCAGGGCGCTCGATATGTCGGCGTTGACCCTTGTTCCGCTGTCGATGATGTTCTTGAGTGCGAGCTTTCTCGGGAAGACTATCAAGGCTCCGCGCTTGGACTGGACAAGGCGCTGGCAGGCATTGAGGATCGTCTCGATCTGGTCGGATGATGTCTGGGCTCCACCGATTCTGAAGAGTCTGGTGCGTCTGACACCAGGGGTGAAGGTTCTTCTCAGCTCCGGCTGGTAGACCACTGCGAAGAAGACCGCGGCAGGGACGGCACAGACCCTGAGGACCTTCTCCATGACACCAAGACCCGTGAGTCTGCAGAAGAAATAGACGAACACATAGACCAAGACAGACCTGATGAGCTGTGTGGCCCTGTTCTGGGCAAGCGCAATGTATGCGTTGTAGAAGAATACCGTAAGCAGAACAACCTGTGCGGCTGCCCTGATCCAGTCGATTAAGGTTACTGGCATTGCAACTCCTCGGTCCCGAAAGCAGGACTTCATGAATTATATACGATTATACATCAAACAGGAAGAGCAATGGTTTTTAGAGACTCCAGTTTTTTGGCCATGTCGGATCCGCAGACTATGGTGACGCTGCTGTCGGCTTCAATTGCGGCAGCTATCCTCTGAGCAGCGGACTCAAGGTCGGCCCTGCCCATCCGAAGAAGCAGGCTCCTGCGCCTCAGGTAGGTTCCGGACCCCACCCCGTAGAGCATTCTCCTGAATGCCTCGGAGCTCTTGGACTGGGGAGAGAGTGGTCTGATCTCCCTGCCGATTATGGTCACTATGGCATACTCGATCTCGTCTTCGTCGAGCTTCTGGGAAAGGGCCTCTCTGAAGGCGTCGAAGGTCTGCTTCACCCCCGGGTCCCGATAGGAGGAGAACACAAAGAGATCCTCCATCCCGTCCACATGGCTCTCCACCCCATAGGCGCCGTTAACCCCGCGCACTGTGTTCCAAAGATAGCCGGACGACAGCACGGAAGCCAGAAGAGAAGCGGCCACATAGTCTTTGTCAGTGGTCCTTTCGAAGTGCACCGCAAGGGCATTGAAGGCAGGACCTGAGGGCACTGTGTAGACCAATGGTCTATCCATGCTCCCTGCAGTGGCGGAAGCAGTGAAGTCCCTATAATAGGAAGACATCCTTACAAACTTGCCAATCTTGAACTTATCTGCAAATCTTGAAACGATTTGCACAAGTCTGTCATCATCCGTCTCGCTGCCCACATGGACCTTCATAGCCCTCTGAGTGAAAACCTTGGACCAGAGCTTTGTAAGCGATGCTGACAAAGCATTCCAGGTGGTTTTCCCCTCCTCAAGAGCCTTCTTAAGCGATGTGAGATGGAACCACTGGGCGGTGCCCATGTTCATCTCGCTCTCCATTGCAGTGGCAGAGAACACGCTGGATGCGTTCATGACGGCATAGGAGTTCCCGCTGTAGGTGTAGCCGCTCTCGAACTCGGTGATCATGTCCGAAAGTGAAGCCTTCAGCCTTGGGAAGTCACTGAAGTCAGGGTCTGTCAGGAGCTCTGCCACCAGATCCATCGCATCCGTCAGGTCGGACTCCAGCATCTTGGCCTTGACAACGACCAGGCTGACAGGTCTGTGATGCCTGTCGGCACCGGCGCTCGGATACATGAAGAAGCTTCCGGTCAGCATCTTGATCTGTGTGCTGAGCTGTGTGAAATCCAGTCTTCTGGTGCCGCACATCTGCATTGCCCTGACCAGAAGCGGAAGCAGTCTCTTCTCATCTTCGGACAGGCCGCGTGTGTCGAAGGCCAGACTCAGGTAGACTATGCCTCTGGTGAACACATTATAGGTGTAGAGCCTCGCTCCTCCCGGAAGTCGGTGGAGCCTGTTGCGGTAGCTTGTGATGTTCCTTGGAAGGTCCTCTCTGGTTATCCTCCCTATGGTCGAAAGAGCCTCCGGGGAGTCCGGTGTGTTCACGAATTTCTCATAGGCCATGCGCTCCTCATCCGAGGGCATCAGCCCCATCTCCCTCTGCCTTTCGAGCTTCTCCTGAAGCGATGCCTGGAACCTCTCGTCATAGCCGTCATCAGACTCCACAGTGAGAAGACAGCGTCTGCCGTTTCCAAGAAGATACCTGTCCATCCAGGACTCGAAGTACCTCCCCTGGGCGACCTTGGCCTTGAGCTTCTCAAGTCTGCCGATGTTGGAAACGCCAAGCTCAGGGTCCTTGCCTCTGAGCCAGCACCGCGCAGCCTTGAGGCAGGTTGCTATTCCGAACGGAAGACCGTCACCCGGAATCTCCTGGATCTTGAACTCAAGACGCTTGATGGCCGCCTTGACCGCATCCTCCGGGAGCCCGTCTCTGACATAGCCCCTTATCTGGTCAATCAGGAAGGCCTCTATCTCGTCCTCCTTTCCCTCCTTCGCATGGCTGAAGCCTGCGGTGAAGGTCAGAACCGGGCTGTCCACATCTGTCCCGCTCAGCGGATTCAGATCCTCTCCAAGACCGGATTCCATTATGGCCTTGTAGAGAGGGGCGCCGGGATTGCCCAGCAGTATGTCCACCAAAACGGATGCGGTCAGGACCTCAAGGGGGTCGGAGCCGCAGGATGTGAGCCATGTGAGCACAACGCTTCTGGAGTCACCAGCGGGACATGTGGTCCTTACTCGCATGGGTTTTAAATGTTCTTGCAGATAGTCTTCCGATTTAGGAATGATTTTTTCGCCTTTTTGACGGTCTTTCAGGTATCTTTCCTCCAACTTGTCCAGATACTCGGATGTATCGAGGTCCCCAAACAGGAAGAGTCTGCAGTTGGATGGGCTGTACCATTTGCGGTAGAGCTCAAGGTACTCGGTGTAAGTCAGATCCGGAATGAAGTACGGATCCCCGCCGGAATCGAACTCATATGGGGTTCCCCGGAACATCTCCCTTGTGAGGTTGGCCTGCACCACGGAATCCTCGGTGCTGCGACCTCCGCACATCTCGTTGAAGACCACCCCGTCGAATCTGCCATCGAAGCTTCTGATTCCCTCCTGATAGAAGGACTGCTTTCTCAGCAGAGGATCGAACACCGCATCTGAGTAGATGTCGAACAGTATGTCGAAGTCCTTCTTCAGCGGTGATGCGAACGGATACATGGTCTTGTCCGTGAACGTGATTGCGTTGAGGAAAGTGTTCGGGCTGGAGAGGAGGACCTGTGAGAACGGGTCCTTCACGGGGAAGCGGCGGGAACCGCAGAGGACCGTGTGCTCAAGGATATGGGCAACCCCCTTGCTGTCCTCCGATGGAGTGTTGAACATGAATACGCAGCAGCGCTCCTGGTTGCTGTTCCTTATGTGGAAGACCTCCATCCCTGTGCCCTGATGGACATAGTGGAAGGAGGTGCCCTCGTATTCGGGCATCGGGGTTTCCCTTATCAGATCAAACATAGACCGCCTTGACCAGCGTGTAGGCAATGTCAGCCAGCTTCCGGAAAGCGCTTCGGATCGCATCCTCCTCGGTCTCCCCGAAGGCGCTGGAGTAGATGACGTTGCTCTGGTACAGAAGTTTCGATGTGCTGCACTGATAAAGGGACACAAGCCCCTCGGCGCTGGCAGCCACAACGCCGGTGTCTGACGCAACAGTATCCATCAGACCTATGCGGATCACAAGCAGACAGTTCTCGGACCTTCCGCTGTGGTTGAACTCATACAGGACATCAAGCTCGTCGTCAAGCTCCGCATGGAATGGGGCAGCCTCAATGCCATCGGCCTTCATCATGTCCGCGATGTAGTCCGATATGTCTGTGGAGCCCGTCACGTAGCCCAGGATGTCATGCTCTATGACCGCGGTGGCCAGACTGCCAAGGGTGTAGGTCTTTGAGTAGCTGAACACAACGGACTTGGAGGCTATCAGAGAGGAGAGTGCCCGGACCTTCTCCTGGTCAGGTGCGGCGGAGAGGGAGGCAAGCTCGCTTGACAGGTTCAAGGAGAACTCTATGCTCCCGCTCCTTGCAAGGGATCCGTTTATGGATGTGAACGGGAAGGTCCCGTCGGCATCCGTCAGATACACGAAGCTGTCCCGGTATTCGGTCCCGGATGTGTCCACAGCGGTGTAGGTAGCCACAACCTCCGCCCCCGCGACGGCTGACGACACGAAGGTCCCCTTCCTTGTCATGGAGATTGTGCATGTGGCTGACGATGGCCTTGGATTCACCACCGCCATGACCATGCTGTCAAGAAGCTCGACCACAACATCATAGAGCTCATCGAACGAGTACTCGGAGCTTATGTAATCCTCCCCTATGCCCTTTGCCATGGCTTTCATGTAGTTGCTCACCGCCCGAAGCTCCCTCCCGGACTTGACGTATCCGTCACCTTCAAGGACAAGGCTCTCTATCTCAGAGGAAAGGGCCGCCCTTCGCTTGGTCTCATCGGAGGTGGCAAGATCCAGAAGGTCCTCCTCAATCACTGCGTGGAGAAGCACTGTGACCTGGCCCTCCTGCGTCATTGTATATCTGTCCTCGATGCTCAGACCGATCTGCGAGATGGTTCCAAGGACGCTGAGCTCCCTGTAGGCCTCCTGCCCCAGCTCCGATCCTGTGGCAATGGACAGCTGGTCCATGATATCGGAATAGGCCAGAAGCTCTGCCTGCCTCTCGGTCGAGGCATGGCCCTCTCCGACCATTCCGGTGTTGCCTTTGCCGGTGTTCATAACGGGATCGAAGTACCACACGGGAATGCCGGAGAAGTTTGACTTTATGATGGAGAGGAATGAGGAGCACCCCGTCAGGAGGGCAAGCGCCAGCATCATGGACAGCAATGCCACAGCCAGTCTTCTGCAACGACTTCTCATAGACTCAATCCTACTCCTACATATGGTGAGAAGACACCACCGATCCCACTCAGAAGGAGCCATGATGCTCCGACCTCCCAGTTGAAGAATCCGATATTGTGCCTATACGAAAAACCATAGCCGGAGGCAAAGGTTACCGCAGATGAGAAAGATGCCCCCACTGCGCCCCATCCGATGATTTTGCCGTTCTCTATGAATGTGTTGCCGGAGTCCCAGAGCCTTGCAATGGGAACCATCACATCCAGACCTGCCAGGGCCACAACGGAGGAACCCAAGACATCTCCGTAGCTTGCACCCACAAGCACCACAGGACAGAACGGATAGGTCGGAGCCGTAATGCTGTAGGAAGCAAAAGAATACCCCAATGAACCGATTATG
>JAFVFA010000048.1 GCA_017475725.1 Spirochaetales bacterium | reverse complement strand
CTCCTCCTTGCGTCCAAGGCTCAGATAGCACCTGCCGCAAAGGAAGGGGTTTGACTTGGCATAGTCCAGCCACCCCGGGAACCACACGGAAGGGGATGCGGCGCAGATGCCGTCAAAAGGTCTCTGGTAACCTGCCCAGAGCGCGAACAGGGCTGCAAGGGAGTATCCCCCAAGGAATATGGAGGGCTTGTCGGAGAGCATGCCGCTTCCAAGGGCCTCAGGAATCAGCGAATCCGTGATTATCCTTAGGGTATCATCCGCACCTTCACCGAAGCCCTCGGTGCCCCAGACGGCAGGAGCCACCCAGGGAGAGAGGTCACGGTTCCACGACTCCACCTTCAGGGCAAGGAGCATGAATGAGACTTGCGTATGTTCCCTTATATAATTGAACTCAGAGTCCAGGGTACCGGCGTCATGGTCGTCAACACACTGGATCAGCAGATTGTCCGCAGGACGGCCCTGGAACGAGCGTATCCGCTCAATTGTGCTTCCCATGGCGTCAGATGACATTCGACACGTCCGACTTCCTCATTATAATCATCAGGGTGTCGGTCTCCTCTATCTTCCGCTCAGGGTCCGGATTCTGGATGTCCTTGCCGTTGACCTTGACGCCAATGACGTTCATGCCCAGCTTCCTTCTGAGATTCAGCTCTATCAGGTTGTGCCCCACCCAGGAGCTCTTGGGCACCATCTCCACAAGACTCAGAGTGTCCTGGATGTTGAAGAAGTCGAGGATGTCAGGCGATATCAGACGGAAGGCGTTGCGCTTTGCGCTCTCCTCCTCAGGATATATTATCTCGTCCGCACCGACTCTCTGCAGGATGTGCCCCATCAGATGGTCCTTGGCCTTGGCCACAACATGCTTAACGCCGGACTCCTTGGCTATCATGCAGCACAGTATGCTGGCCTCCATGGATGTCGCCATTGTGACTATCACGGTGTCCATGTCCGCTATTCCAAGCTTCCTGATGGACTCCGGGTCGTTGAGATCCGCCACGGCGGCGCGCTCGACCTGGTCCTTGACCTGGTCCACAAGGTCCTCGTTCTGGTCAACCGCCAGAACCTCTGCTCCCATCCTTGAAAGCTCGACGCTGATGCTCTGCCCGAACTTTCCCATCCCCAAGACTGCAAATGACTTTCTCATGCCCATACCTCCGGATCAACCGACGGTGAAATTGCCTTCGGCAAATGCCACACCCTCTTTCTTGGACCTTCCCGCCTCGAAGAACAGGACCAGGGTGATGGGTCCGATCCTTCCGAGGAACATCGAGAAGATTATCACAACAAGCCCGAACGCGTTCAGACTTGCCGTCATGCCTTGCGATAGCCCCACAGTGCCGGTTGCACTGAACATCTCATATAGGACAGCGATGGCTGGGACATCGTTCGTAGCTATTATCAGGACTATGCCTATCATCGTGACCATGAAGCTCACAGCCACCACGGCAGCGGCCTTGACTATCATCATGTAGCTGATGACCCTCTTGTGGAGAACGGCGTTCTTCCTTCCGCGGACGAAGGCCAGTGCGTTCATCACAAGGATCAGCACCGTCATGGTCTTCACACCTCCTGCTGTGCCAACCGGCGAACCTCCGATGAACATGAACAGAAGGCCCACAACAGCGGTTGCATCCGTCAGGTTCTCCTGGGCCACGGTGGCGAAGCCGGCCGTCCTCCAAGTGACTGACTGGAAGATGCTGTTGATCACCCTGTCCCAGAGGCCCATCCCCTGCAGGGTGTCCGGATTGAAGCGCTCCAGCACGTACACAAGGACGGCACCCACCACAATCAGGACTGCGGTCATGGCAAGGACCGCCTTGGAGTGCTCTCCCAGACGCCTGAGATAGAGGAAAGGTCCGTACTTCCTCCTGACTGCCGTCCTGGCCTTGTCCCAGAGGTCGAACCAGACGATGAAGCCCAGACCGCCCAGGATTATCAGTGCCATGGTGACAGCAAGCAGATATGTGTCGCTTCTGAATGGGGCCAGGCTGTCAGGCCCCAGAATGTCTATCCCGGCATTGCAGAACGCAGAGATGGAGTGGAAGACCGAGTACCAGATGCCCCTTCCCACCCCGTAGAGCGGGATGAAGCGCACCATGCACAGCAGCGCGCCTATGAGCTCTATGATCAGAACGTCCTTGACGACCCTCTTGGTGAAGGTCGGAAGCCCCACCATGGAATCAAGGTTGAAGTTGTCCTGGACAAGCATCATGAAACGCAGCGAATAGCGGCGCTTGAAGACGGAGAGCAGGAACGAGGCCAACGTGACCATCCCGAACCCTCCGAACTGTATCAGAAGCAGGATCACTATATTCCCGAACAGAGTCCAGTGCGCATATGTGGGCACTACGACCAGGCCGGTCACGCAGACGGATGTGGTCGCAGTGAACAGCGCAGTCAGAAAGCCTGTATGCCTGCCCTCCGCGGTTGCGAACGGCAGAAGCAACAGAAGCGTCCCTATTGCGATGAGCAGCAGAAAGCACCCCACTATTATGTGCGGGGTCTTGGCCTTCCTGCTTCTCCACTGTGCAAGCTCTTCACTTGGTCTCTTCACAATACCTTACCTGCAGAATCAGATGTTCAGATAGCCCTTTATGACCTTCATGGTGTTGTAGACACCGTCAAGATGGCTTCTCTCGTATCCGTGGCTGGCGTAGACGCCGGAGCCTATCAGGCCGTGCCTGATGTCATAGCCGGCTCTGAGTGTTGCCTCGACATCCGAGCCGTAGAACGGATAGACGTCTATTGCATAGTCTGCGTTCTCCCTCTTGGCAGCCTTGACCAGGGCGTCCGTGACATCGTAGTCATACGGCCCGCCGGAGTCCTTGGCGCAGATGGATGCCTGCCTCTCGGTGCACTGCAACCCGACTCCAACACAGCCCATGTCAACGCTGATGGCCTCCTTCACGTCAGCCGGGATGGATGTGCTGCCGCCATGGCCCACCTCCTCGTAGACCGTGATCAGAAGGTAGACCCTTCTCGGCAGCTCGACATTGTTGTCCCTGATGTGCTTTGCAACACCCAGAAGGATGCCGACCGAGAGCTTGTCGTCAAGGTAGCGGCTCTTGATGTAGCCGCTCTTCGTGATGTGCGCCCTTGGGTTCGGACAGACGAAGTCACCCACGTCCAGACCGAGCTTACGGACATCGTCCGCTGACCTTACGTCCTCGTCAAGCACCACCTCCACCGTGTTGAAGTCCCTGACTGTGGAGTCCAGGTCCTTGTTCACGTGGGACGATGCGTTGATCAGCTGGATGGTGCCCTCGAAGACCTCCCCGTCACGGTTGTAGACGTTGACGTTCTCGGTCTCCGTGTTGCAGGCCCTGAGTCCGCCTATGTTCGAGATCCTGAGCCTTCCGTTGCCCTTGATCTCAGCAATGACTGCGCCCAGTGTGTCGGCATGTGCAGCGAAGAGCACGGCACCGCTTTCGGACTCCCTGCCTCCGAGGTCCACAAGCACAGCGCCCTTGTTCGTGAGGCTGGCCTTGTATCCGAGCCCCGAGAATGCATCCAGCACCCATTCTGCAGCCTTTCTGGTGAATCCGGAAGGGCTGTCTATGTTGAGCAGCTCTATAGCCTTCTCCGCCGCATAGTCTGCGTACTCTCTTTTAAGTTCCATATCTCCTCCTGAGTCGTGCGACCCAAAGTCATTTCGATCTCTTTGCGCGGATCCTCTTCTCGAACTGGTCCTTCATCATCCGCAGATGCTCGTTGATACCCAGATCGGTCTTGAACGGCTGGAAGAAGCGGTACTTCTTCCTTGCCTCCTGCCTCCTGTCCCTGATGTTCGCCTTGATGGCCTCAAATCGGACAATGACATCATTTTCCTCGGCAAATGCCTTGATTTTAGAGATTATCTGTGTTGCATGGACCACATCAATGATGAATACGCCGTAGAAGACACCTATGAAGAACGAGAACGCCAGGTTCCTTGCCAGCCAGGAAAGGGCATCCAGGATGTACGGATGTATCAGAAAGTAGTACATGGCACCCAGAACGGCCCAGGCAAGGGAGAACTTGGGGCAGATTATCCCCTGGATGTTCCCCCACTCATTGCTGTAGTCCCAGAGCCTGACCTTGTAGACCTTCAGGGAGAGGATTCCGGCAAGGTATTCTATCACGGTCATGCAGATTGCCATGACGGCAAAGAGAATCAGCTTGGAGGCCCAGGGGCTGAGACCTGACAGATGCCGCTCCTGTATCGCGATCACATACAGAAGACTCAGTCCGAAGCCGTACAGAGGCAGATAGGGTCCCGTGCAGAAGCCAGGGTTGATCCACTTCCTCTCGGGGTTGTTCTTTGAGAAGAATCGCCTGAAAAGAACCTCAAGGCACCATCCGAAGGATGATCCTATGAAGAACAGGAATGCAAGCACAAGAAAGAAGCTCATGGCCAATTCTACACTCACTATCAAAAAGTGGCAACGCATCTTCTAGAACACATGTGGATTCAGTATAATCGATTGCAACGTCATATTCGGGGTTTGGGAATGAAGGATTCACTTAAAGAGATATACAGGGAAGATGCTCCTTACAAGCCATATCTATTGTCGCTTCTGGTAATCGGCATAGCCGTGGGGCTGCAGAAGGGGGTCATGGACAACTATCTTGCAGAGATAGTCTCCATGGGAGAGTTCGACAGAGGAATCGCGGAGTTCTTTAGAGAGCTTCCAGGCCTTCTGCTTGTCAGGATCCTGGCGGTGCTCTACCGCTTCTCTGCCGAGAGGATCTTCAAAATCGGAGCCGTTGTGATGGTGATCGGGATGGGGATGCTCTCCATAGTCCCGGCCTCCAGGGTTCTGGTGACACTGTCCATCTGCATATTCAGCCTCGGAGAGCACATCCAGCTGGGAATGAAGAACTCCTTGGGCGTCAACTATGCAAGGCCCGGAAAGAGCGGGCTCTCATTGGGCAAGCAGGTCTCCGTCCAGGACATGGGAACCCTTGCAGGCTACCTTGTCATAATCCCGATCTTCATCTTCATGGACAGCTCATCCACCCTGTTCAGACTGGTCTTCGCCGTTGCAGCGGCCCTGATCCTTGTTGGCTTCGCCTCATCGACAAAGATGCAGTCAAGCAGTGAGACGGACAAAAACAGAAGACGCTTCTACTTCAGAAAGAAGTTCACGAAGTACTATATCCTTGAGGTCACCTACGGGGCCAGGAAGCAGGTCTTCTTCACCTTCGGCCCATACCTTCTGGTGCTGCACTTCGGTGCAAGCGCCTCTACGATGAGCCTTCTTTTTGCAATATCAGCAATCTGCGGCTCCATCCTCTCCCCTTATGTGGGAAAGCTCATTGACAGAATCGGCTACAAGATAGTCATGGTCGCGGACACGCTGCTTCTTGTCATAGTCTGCTTCTTCTACGGCTTCTCGGAGCACTTCTTCCCTACAAACGTGGCCTTCGTGATCTGCTGCGCAATGTATGTGATGGACTCCATCATCTCCCTTGCCTCCATGGCCTCGAACGTCTATGTCCAGTCACTCTCGGACAGCCCTGAGGAGACAAGGGCGACCATCGCCACAGGAGTCTCAGTGAACCATCTGGTGACGATCTTCGTGGCCCTGCTTGGCGGTTGGGTCTGGAAGGTCACCGGAATCGAGACACTTTTCACCATTTCTGCTATCATCGGGCTGTTCAACAGCGCCTTTGCGGCTACAATAAAGACTAGGAAAGCCTGAGAGGTATCACATGATTGAGTTCAAGGATGCAAAGCAGTGGAAGAGTCTGGCCCCATGGAAGGAGCAGAAGACAGTGGTCTTCATGTCAGACTTCGGAACATCCGACGGTGCTGTAAGCGCCATGCGTGGAGTCGCAGCAAGCGTCTCCAGAGACCTCAGACTGGAGGATCTTACCCATGAGATTCCGCAGTTCAACATCTGGGAGGCCAGCTACCGCCTGATCCAGACCATGGAATACTGGCCTGCAGGAACTGTCTTCGTCTGCGTCATAGACCCGGGTGTCGGCTCGGACAGGGAGAGCGTTGCGGTGCTGACCAAATCCGGACACATCGTCGTGACTCCGGACAACGGCACCCTCTCACACGTTGAGAAGCACATTGGAATCCTTGAGAGAAGAAGAATCTCCGAGACAGAGAACAGACTGAAGGACAGCCAGAGGTCCTACACCTTCTACGGACGTGACGTATACGCCTACACCGGAGCCAGAATAGCTGCCGGCATTGTCGATTTCCAGGATGTGGGAACCCTGCTCGACCCAAAGCCTGTGATGCTCAGAGTCGAGAGCCCCGTTGTCAGAGACGGTGAGATAGAAGGCACGATAGAGATTCTGGACACCCGCTACGGCAGCCTGTGGACGAACATCCCGGACAGGCTCTTCTTCTCAGATGGCATGAACTACGGCGATGACATCAGGGTCCTGATCAGCAACGACAAGAGAATCGTCTACGGCTACACCATCAAGGCATGCAGAAGCTTCGCTGACGTGCCCATCGGCGAACCGCTGCTCTACATCAACAGCCTGATGAACGTGGGAATAGCGCTGAACCAGGGGAACTTCGCGAACGCGTACTCGATAGGCACCGGCGAGCACTGGCACATCAGAATCTGCAAAGAGACTACACAAAGGGGTTGAAGTACCTTCCTCCGTTGAGGACGTTCATCAGGATCGAGGCCGCAAGCATCAGGACGCAGATGATGATTGACGCATAGTCCGCAACCCTGAACGGCCTTGCGGAGTACCACGTCCTCCTCTTCTCCTTGCCGAAGCCCCTGAGCTCCATTGCGTTGGCTATGACCTCTATCCTGTTCATGCTGGAGATTATCAGCGGGAAAAGCATCGATGCCGCATTCCTAAGCCTCTTGAACAGGCTCTGCTTCCTGCTTGCCATCTCAAGCCCCCTTGCCTGCTGGGCAATGGAGATCTCGTGGTACTCCCTCTGGATGTCGGGTATGTACCTCAGCGCAAGCGACACGGAGTATGCGATCCTGTAGCTCACACCGATCCTGTTGAGGGCAGAGGCGAACTCGCTCGGGTTAGTCGTGGAGACGAACACTATCACCACCGGGAAGGTGGCCAGATACTTCAGGACAACGTTCAGCTGATAGAAAAGCTGCTCCTGCACCAGGTTGTAGCGGAGGAACAGGTGCGCGATCTCATGCCTTGTGCCGTAGATGGACACGCCGTGCTCGGGGCTGAACAGGAAGATCAGCAGATTGTTCAGCACCATGAAGACGAAAGAGAACCAGAAAAGGACCTTGACCTCGGAGACCCTGATCCTGGAGAGTCCCATGACCACGAAGGCCAGCACCGCCAGCACAGCCAGCAGCCTTGTGTCGAAGGTCGTCATGGCCGCGAACGACCATAGGAGGAGGCATGCAAGCTTGGTGGCTCCACTCAGTCTGTGGACGGGGCTTGGCTTGTCGATGTAGTTGAAGAAACCGCCGGCTATTTCCTTGCCTCCCTGTCTGCGATTATGAATCGTCGAATGAAGTCCGTCGGATCGCCGATGGAGCACATCTGGGCCAGCATGGCAAGGGAGGTCTCCTTCAGGCTGGCCTTCCCAACGACATCGGCATCCGTCAGGATCTCCTCGCACGGTGCGTCAGCCACCTTGTGGGAATCGGAGAATACCACAGCTCTGGTGCAGTACTCAAGCATCAGGTGCATGTCATGCGTTATAAGGATGATGGTGACGCCCTTCCCGTTGAGCTCCTTCAGGAACTCCATTATGTCTGTGTAGTGCCTGTAGTCCTGGCCGGCTGTAGGCTCGTCCAGAATGATGATCTCAGGGTCCATTGAGAGGATGGACGCGATGGTCACCCTCTTCTTCTGCCCGTAGGACAGGGCGCTGACGGGCCAGTTCCTGAACGGATAGAGTCCGCATATCCTGAGGGTGTCGTCCACACGCCTGTCGATCTCATCCTTGGGCAACCTGTTGTCCAGGACAAGGCCAAGGGCCACCTCTTCACGGACCATGGGCTTGCTGATCATCTGGTTCGGGTTCTGCATCACATACCCTATGTGACCTGCGCGCTCCTTGATGGAGAGAGATGCGATGTCGGCACCCTTAAGGTATATAGCACCCCTCTGCTGCTTCTCGAACCCGCAGATGACCTTGGAGAAGGTGGACTTCCCGGCACCGTTTCTGCCCACAATGCTCATCATCTCGCCTTCCCTGATCTCCACATCTATGCCGTCAAGCGCCTTGTGGCCGTTGCTGTAGGAGAACCCTATGCCCTTTGCCTCAAGTATGACGGGTCTGTCGTTCCGGACAGGACTGACAGGGACGCTGTGGTACCAGTCACGGACCTTGTCCATGTCTGTCTGCGACAGTTTCAGAGTCTCGATTCTCTGAGGTTCGATGTCCTCGTTTATGTTCACACCTGCATATTTCAGGGCTGTTATGTACAAAGGTTCCCTTATTCCGCTCTTTACCAGCAGATCGGAACTCAGCAGCTGTGCAGGTGTCAGGTCGGCGATTATCCTGCCTTCACCCATCAGAACCACACGGTCAATGTCACGGTGAAGAACATCCTCAAGGCGGTGCTCTATGATCACCACCGTCTTTCCGGTCCTCTTGTGGATGTCATCTATCATCTCTATGGCAGTCTTTCCGGTGGCAGGGTCCAGATTGGCCAGAGGCTCATCGAAGAGCAGGACGTCCACATCATCCACCATGACACCTGCAAGCGAGACCCTCTGCTTCAGTCCACCGGAGAGCTCATATGGAGCATGGTGGAGAAGCTTGTCCACACCCACCAGTCTGGAGACATCCGCGACCCTTCTCCTCATCTCCTCCAGCGGGGTTCTGTCGTTCTCCAGGGCAAAGGCGATGTCCTCGCCTACGGTCAGGCCTATGAACTGGGCATCGGAATCCTGCAGGACAGTCCCCACCATCTTGGAGATCTTGAATATGTCCAGATCTCTGAACGATTTGCCGCCTATCAGCAGCTCCCCGGTGGCCTCACCCGAATAGGAGGCCGGGATCAGGCCGTTTATGCAGTGCGCAAGGGTGGATTTCCCGCAGCCTGAGGGTCCGCAGACCAACACCTTCTCGCCCCGCCTGACAGCGAGGTTGATGTCATATAGAGTCGGCTCCGCCTGGGCGGTGTACTTGAACCCGAAGTTCCTGAACTCGATGATGTTGTCTGCCATTGTCCACACAAAAACGCCAGCGTTTCCGCTGGCGCATTCAGAACCGAAGGTCTCTATCAGCCTTCCTTCTTGAGGCTTCCTGCTGCCGGGCGTGCCTTTGTGTAGGCGAAGCAGAGCAGTGTTCCCACGATTGCGGTGGTGACGATGTTCGATGCACCGGCTACCAGACCCTGTGTGAAGACCTTGTTTGCAGGCTCAGCATAGATCAGGATGTCGAAGACCGGGGCGATGACAGCCCAAGCAACCAGGTTCGCGACGACCTGGAAGATGTTGAAGGTGATGATCTTGTCCTTGCCGAACTTATCGGATGAGAGAGCCAGCTTCTTTGCTGCAAGACCCATGATGCATCCTGCGACGCCGGAGGCGATGACCCAGGACCACCAGATTCCCCAACCGTAGGAGAAGTCGATCAGAGCATGGCCGATGAAGGCGATGAGCAGTCCCGCCACAGGTCCGAAGAGACCGGCCATGAATCCGAGCAGGCCATACTGCAGTGAGATGTTTGTATTTGGAACCGGGCTTGGGATTGCGACAAAGCGACCGAGCACGAAGAACAGGGCTGCGCCGATACCGATGGCGACCACTGTGATGACAGGTGATTTTTTCATAGTTCAATCCTCCATGTGTGAAGTCAACTGAATATTACAGCATTTCAGATTGCTATACAAGACAAGGACTTCCCCTCGGAAGGTCAGGACTCGGTGACTTTCTTGCCCGAGATGTGCTCCGGCACAAGCTCCAGACAGAGGACCCTGTGGAAGGAACTTTCCATCTCCCTTCTCAGATAATCCTCATCGGATGTGAACTTCCTCGTCAGTCTGGAGCATATGTCACGCATCCTCTCCGGGTCATCCACAATTCTCATGCGGCCGAAGACTATCACGCTTCTGAAATGCAGTGGCCACTGCCCCTCTCTGCGCACGCCCTCATCGTGGACGCAGTAGCTCACCTTGTCGCATCCTGCTATCGCATCCAGCTTGTGCCCTTCCTTCCCGCAGTGGAAGTACAGGTGTCCGTCCTCCCTGCAGTAGAGGTGGTTCAGAGGCATCCCGTACGGATAGCCGTCGTCCCCAAGGACGGAGAGCACGCCCCTTGGCTGCTCCTCCAGAATGCGGATGCACTCCTCTGTGTCTATCTGCTGTCTGTATCTCAGCATCGGCCTGAACATTCGGACCTCCCATGGAGAGAATGGTTTTCATTGATTATAGATCATGCTCTCCAGAACAGGAAGTACTTATGGGGGAACATGCCTGTGGCGTCATCATCCAGGACCTGTCTTGAGCATATGACTATCTTGCCCTTTATCTCGACCTTTCCGGCGGCCAGGGCTGCGTCCATCTTCCCCTTCCTGAACATGCTGGGATCCAGGATCGAGAACCTTCCGTCCCCAGTCTCGGAGAGAACCACAATGTAATGCGCCCCTTTCGTGAAAACGGCATCGTATCCATCGCGAACTGAGACGTTGGCGATCACGCAGCCGCCAGTCCGGAGGCACATCGACACGCTTTCGACGTCATTGCTGACTTGCCCTTTCAGCCCAAGACGCTCGCAAAGCGGCTTGTACATGACCACCATGTCTGTTCCCGGACCGTGGTTCGCACCGCTCCCGACAGCCAGTTCCACAGCATCAGGGATGTCAAAGGTGCAGTCGGGGATGAGCCTGTCCGCCATCATCACTGCGCAGCAAAGCCCGCAGCCACTTGTGCTCACGGTGGACACATGTCCGAACCGGTCTTCAGGCGAATCCGTTCTTGTAGGATACGGGTAATCCGGATAATCAAGCTGTGAAACGTATCTCATCTTCCCGTCCCCGCCTCCGAGATTCTCTTCAAGGTGAGACGGAGAACATCGTACAGGCGTTTCGACGTCTCGACATCCAGATGCTCGTTCACCGAATGGACATCACGCAGATCGGGATTGGCGGACACGATGTCCGCATCCGGGATGTTGGAGCAGAACACCCCGCATTCCAGACCGCCATGGGTACCCTTTATGGAAGCCTCCTTTCCGCTGACATCCCTGTAGGCTCCAAGAAGGATGTCCCTCAGAGGCGAGTCCTCCCTGTACCTCCATTCCGGATAGCCGCCGAATGAACGTATTTGTCCTCCCCGGCGGGTGATTCCATCCTCAAGGGTCCTGAAGAGCCCTTCTATGTCTGCTGAAGAGGAGGACCTGAGATAGTGATGGTACTCGAGGGAGTCCTCTGACAACCTGAGTATCCCCAAGTTCAGAGACGTCTCCGGGAGCCCTTCAAAATGCCTGTCGTAGCTGATCACGCCGTATGGAAGCCCACTGATCAGGGATGCAATGGCTTCCGTGCCGGCCGGTT
>JAFVFA010000011.1 GCA_017475725.1 Spirochaetales bacterium | reverse complement strand
GCGAAGCTGTGCCTGAGAGTGTGAACCTTCATCTCCACACCTGCAATCCCGCAGTAGTGCTTGAGCCTGTGCCAGATCTCCTCTCTGGTTATGACCCTCTTCTCCTGGCTGACAAAGAGGTACGGGCACTTTACCTTGCCCAGCATGCGCGGTCGTACACTTGATATATATGTAGATAGATAGGAGGCCGCCACGTCCCCAACCGGGATCATCCTCTCCTTGCTGCCCTTCCCCATGACCACAAGGTGCTTCTCCTGGCTGTAGTATCTGTTCAGACGGAGATTGGCGCACTCGCTGACTCTGAGACCACAGGAGTAGATGAGCTCGAAGATCGTCCTGTCCCTGTAGCCGATGTCCGTGGAGACGTCGATCACACCAAGGACCTTCTGGACGGCATCGTAGTCCACAGTCTCCGGAAGCCTCTTGGGCTCCCTGTTCTTCGGAAGCAGCTCGGTCGGGTCATCATCCCTGATCCTGCCGCTCTGGACGAAGGAGAAGAACGCCCTCAGGACCGTGATGACGCGGGAAAGCGTGGTCGTCGCTAGTTTTCTGCTCGAATTCGCCCTCCAGACAAGGTAGTCCTTCAGTTCCGGGGTCGTGATGGTGGCATAGTCAAGCCCGTTCTCCCGCAGATAAGAAATGAAGCATGCAGCCTCACGACCATAGACCTCTCTGGTTGCGTTGGATGCATGCTTCTCTATGAGAAGACTCTGTGTGAACTCATCTACGATGGAGTCTGCAAGCTCTTCACTCACCTATTGTCCTCATCGTTTCTCTGGTATCTGAGAATGGATGGGATGGAATAGTCTGTCGGGTTTGCGTTAGGTGCCTGGCGGCGACCCAGCTGGCTCTGCAGATCCTGCCATCTGTTGATTGAGATGACCTCATCCGGCTTCTTCTGTGACTCCTTGGGGGCCTGCTGGGCAGCGGCTGAGGCTGCGGCCTGCTGAGGCTTCTCCTGGTTGTTGATGAACTGGTCGAACCTAGGCTGCTTCTTCTCGTACTGGGGCATGTCCACATTGACGCTGTCACGCTCGAAACCTGTTGCAACGACTGTGACCTTGACCTTGTCGCCGAGATCCGCGTTGTAGGCCTGACCTGCGATGATGAGAGCATCCTGGTCACAGTTCTCTGTGATCATCTCGACGACATCCTGATACTCCTGGAGAGTCAAGCCGTCGCTTGCAGTGAGGTTGACGAGGACGCTCTTCGCGCCGTCGATCTTGGCGTTCTCAAGCAGAGGATTGTTGATGGCCTGCCTTGCAGCGTCCACAGCACGGTTTGCACCCTCACCGAGACCGATTCCCATGATGGCATCGCCCTTGCCCTTCATGACTGTGCGGACATCGGCGAAGTCAATGTTGATCTCACCAGGCTCAGTGATGAGCTCAGAGATTCCCTGGACGCCCTGTCTGAGGACGTCATCGGCCATCAGGAAGGCTGCCCTTATTGGGGTGTTGTTCTCTGCAACCTTAAGCAAATACTGGTTGGGTATGAGGATAAGTGTATCCACGTTCTTCCTGAGGCGGTCAATTCCCTCGTTGGCGAACTGGAGCTTCTTGCGGCCCTCGAATGCGAACGGAGTTGTGACGACGGCCACAGTCAGGATGTTCATGCCCTTGGCTATCTCGGCCACGACCGGAGCTGCCCCTGTACCTGTTCCACCACCCATTCCGGCGGTGATGAAGACCATGTCGGTGCCCTCGAGGATCTCGCGGATCTCATCCTTGCTCTCCTCTGCGGCCTTCTGACCCATCTCAGGGATTCCGCCTGCACCGAGACCGCCGGTGAGCTCCTTTCCGATGGGGATCCTGACCTGAGCGTTTGAGCGCTGCAGGGCCTGGACATCTGTGTTCAGAGCAACGAATGTGACCTTCTTGAGGCCACTCTCTATCATTCTGTTTATGGCATTACCGCCACCACCGCCAACACCAATGACCTTGATGTCAGTTGGTGGAGTCTGTTCGTCGTGAAGCAAATCCTCAATGATACCGAAATCCATATCAATCCTCTTTATATTTCAAATCCTTCAACCAAAACAAATCCTCAGACAATCGTCTTGAAGAACCCTGTGATCTTGCCGAGTATCCCCTTCGGCTTGCTTGCCAGCTTATCCTTCTTGCCCCTGTTGCCGGAGCTGGAGTTGGCCTTCTTGGCCTCGGTCTTCAGCAATCCGAGCACCGTTGTGTACTTCGGGTTGATGTATGACCTGTCAAGTCCCGGAAGGGCCTCCGGGAATCCGATCCTGGCCTGCATCCTGAAGATCTCGGAGGCAAGTTCCGTGACGCCGGAAAGCAAGGCACCGCCACCGACAAGGACCACACCACCGCCGTACGTGCTTGGCGGAAGCTTTGAATCCAGGTCCTTCTTCAGAAGCGAGAATATCTCAGCCATTCTGGGCTCGATTATCTTGCAGAGCTCGCTCTTCGGCATCTGTATGGCCGGAAGACCTCCCACCTGCGGTATGATTATCTTCTCATCTGCCTGCACATTCGGTATGTAGCAGCTTCCGCTCTCAACCTTGACCTGCTCGGCCACCATCTTAGGCTTGTTCAGCATGTAGGCTATGTCGCTTGTGACGCTGCTGGAGCCCAGATCCACTCCGCCCACGTAATACGGCGAACCGTTCTGGTACACTATCATGTTGGCTGTGGCTCCGCCCAGGTTGATCAGAATGGTGCCCATATCCTTCTCGTCTGTGCTGAGGACGACCTCTGCGTCCGCAAGTGAGGAGAGAACCAACCTTGATGAGTTGATTCCTGCCCTCTGGAGAGTCTTTCTGGTGTTGGAGCAGTTGCTGGCGGATCCGGTCACGATAAGGACCTTGCTCTCAAGCCTGTGGCCCGTCATGTCGACAGGGTCCTTGATCCCGCTCTTTCCGTCCACGGAGAAGTCCTGCACCAGAGTGTGAAGGATCTCACGGTCAACGGGAAGCTCGAAAGCCCTTGCGACCTCAAGGGACTGGTATATGTCGTTTGGAAGAATCTCAAGGTCCTTGGTGTTGATGCCGACGACTCCCTGTGACTGGGTGCCGCCCACGGAACCTCCACCTATGCCGGTTATGACGCTCTGAACCTCCACACCCGCCTGGAGCTCAGCCTCCTGAATGACGGAAGAGATGGTCTTCAGCGTCTGCTCGACATTAACCACAACACCTGCCCTGACACCCTCGCTTGGGCGTTCGCAGATGCTGTCCACCATGAGCTGGCCATCCTTTGACAGAGACCCGACAACTGCCCTCACCCACGAGGAACCGATGTCAAGACCCATCATGATTCTCTCAGAAGCCATGCTCCACCTCCTAAGTCCTTTTGACCAAGGTATTCTCGTAAAGGTCGTAAACGACCGGAGCACCGCCTCCGGAAAGATGGTTATTGCTGATTCGCTCCAATGCCTCATCAAGACCACTGG
>JAFVFA010000047.1 GCA_017475725.1 Spirochaetales bacterium | reverse complement strand
GAAAAACAGCCCTGCGGAAAAAACCCGCAGGGCTGGACATGAATCGGCTGTTCAGATGTCAGTGGTTTGCATCATACCATGCTGCACGGTCGTTGAGGACATCCTCGAGATGGTTCTCGACCAGCTTTGCATAGGACTCGGCCCAGACCTTCTCGAACTGGCCTGCCGGTGCGCTGATGACCTTGAGCGCGAACTCGCAGATCAGTGTCTGGAGACCGGACATGTAGGTGTCTGAAGGAAGTGTGCCGGGGATCGCCGCGTTGTGGTACAGACCATCGACGCTTCTTGTGATGTCATACTTGGCTTCAAAGAACTCCTCCGGAACGTTCGGAGCGGATGCGACCTGGTTCTTGACATAGTTGGCCTTTCCGAAGTCGAAGTTGACTCTGATGTTGTTCATGTCACTTGTTCTCTCGGCATAGCCAAGGTCCATGAGCTCCTGCTTTGTGAGAAGGGCATATGGGGCGCCTGTCTCGTCAAGAGCAGCTGCCTCTGAACTCCAGAGACGGTTTGCGAATGTGTTTGCGTTGTCCTCGTTTGACATGAATGACAGGAACTCCATGATGGCATCCATCTTCCCTGCATCCTCAGCTGACTTGAGAACGTAGACATATCTGTTGACGGAACCCGATGATGGGACGACATGGTCTCCGTCTGCATTCGGAAGGGTATCTGCCGGCCAGAGCATGAAGCCGTCTGTCAGACCGAACTGTGTGTAATCGGTTGTGTCGGTTCCGTTGTAGAGCATGAAGGCGACCTGTCCGTTTGCACGTGCCTGGTTGAACTTGGTCTCATCGACATCAAGTGCGAAATCCTTCGGGATGATTCCGTCAAGGTAGAACTGGTTCAGCTGCTGGAAGCCTTCCTTTGCACCAGGTCTGAGACAGTTGGTGAATGATGGCTCGTAGATGAAGTTTGTCCTCTCGTCCGCTCTGCTTGTGTAGGACAGGACGAACTGGAAGAAGCATGCATCCGTGATCTTTCCGCTGAATGCGTAAGGAATCATGTCAGGATAGTTCTTCTTGACTGCATACAGGAACTCGATCAGCTCCTCCCTTGTGTCAGGCATCTCCATTCCGAGGGCTTCGACAAGGTCCTTTCTGATGTACTGCTCGTGGCCTCTGACGAAGTAGCCCGGCATTCCCGGAAGGGCATAGAGTCCGCCGTCGATGGAGCACATGTTGATTGGTGTTCCCTTGATCAGCTCCTGATATTCAGGATCGAGTCTGTCGAGATACGGGGTGAAGTCCACGAGACCGCCCTGTGAACCGTACTGCATGACTCTCTCACGGCCGTTTGTGACTATGACGTCCGGAGCGGTTCCTGCTGCAATCATAGTCTCGACTGTTGCATCGGCGCCGCTTCTCGGGATGCCGACGAAGGTCAGATGGACACCCTTCGGGGCGAGCTGCTCGTTGAGCCATCTGGTGTCGTTGTTGTCAAGGGTGGAACCGTTGGCTATTGTGGCTCCTCTCTCATAGACCATGACGGTGACGTCTGTCATTCCCTTTGCTGTGGAAGACTCTGCCGCCGCCTGTGCGAAGATCGCTGACATGGCAACGATCAGGATGCAGAAAATGGCAATTCCTTTTTTCATGTTCTCTCTCCGGCTTTGCCGGACCTCCTAGTTTATTTCCAATACCGGCTTGAGCAATGTGTACTCCACAGTGCCGTACACCGGGTCTTGAATCAGTAGTTTGTCGTCCTGCTGCTCGGGAGTGCAGTCTCTCATCCTTTCCACGAACGAATCGAAGTCCATCGTGTCGTCGATCCTCACATACCATGTGTTCGCCAGGCCTGGGGACCTGAGCTCGTATTTCGAGAGCGACAAGGTCTCCGGTACCTGAAGGCCGTTGTCCGCATGGATGTACACATTCACCCTGCCGCGCCTCAGGAAGAGGTCCCCGCCTTCCAGGATCTGTCTGTCGAACCTGTCCCTGAAGCAGATCAGGTGTGTGAAGTTGACCTCTGCCGTATCCGGGAAGCGGTAGGATATCACTGCGCTTGACCTGTACTGGCAGACGTGCGGGGTGAATGCGTTCCCGGAGAAGTATCCGGGTCTTCTCTCCCCAAGGACCTTGGACTCACCCGGGTGGTTGATCCAGAACCTTCCGTCCTCGTCACCGACCATGGCATCGAACAGGTGCTCCTGATCCCCGGGCTTGCCCTCCAGCGTGGAGCTTGATGAACCGATGAAGTAATCCTTTGTCTTGACTATTGTTATCCGGATCCTGTCGTACCCCTGGACAAAGTGCTCCTCCAGGACATTGCCATCTGGCAGAAGAGCCTTGGCTCCAAGCTCCGCCGGACATTCGTAGTCGGACAGGGCATAGAGGGTGGGCTTGTAGGCCAACGGGGCAAACGGCGTCCCCCAGGCGAAGTAGGAGAACGAATTCGCCTGGATATCTGTAGGAGACAGGACATCGTTTATGTAGGCTCTGCCGTTGGCTCCAAGAAGCATCCCCTTGTGGCACTGCATCGCATAGAAGCCGAATGTCATGTCCATGGCCTTTCTGCAGAGTCCGTTGATCTCTTCGTTCATGGAGAACTTCATCAGGGTCATGTAGCCCAGCATGTCCACTGGGAGGTAGTTCACGGAGCACCACTCCGTGTAGCCGTACCTCAGGACTACATCGAACCAGTCACGGAGCATCTTGATCCCGTGCTCCATGTGCTCTCTGCCGGTCATTCCGCTGTTGCTGAACACCGCGTCAGGGAAGAG
>JAFVFA010000010.1 GCA_017475725.1 Spirochaetales bacterium | reverse complement strand
GAACACAATCTTTCCGAGGATATTCTCAACCTTTATCTTCTCTTCCTCCAGAACGGGATGTATCCTTTCAGATTCATCGAACATCTTTCTGGAAGCCACCTTGTCGCCTCCGGCTTTTGCCTCCTCCTTCAGCCTCTGCCAGTACTCGGGATGTCTGTATGCAAAAGGCAGATAAGGAAGCGGCTCCCCTTTCCAGCTTACCGTAGACTCGTTTTCACCGGGACGTTCCCTCATGCCGTCTTTCCCGTCACGGTAAAAGCCCTCCATCACGAAATCGGACGGTGACATGGCGATGGTCAGTGTGATTTCTGGATAATATGAAGCGGCAATCAGTGAAAGCATCCCCGTTGTGGAGGCCCCGGCAATGCCGATCTTCTCAATGCCCTTGCCCTTAAGAAAAGCTATGGCCTTGCCGAACCGTTCCAGAGGATAGTTATGATGCCCGTAGTCCTTCTTGTCCGCAGACATGGCAAGAGCATGGCAGCCACATTTGATCAGCCACCCTGCTCCGCATCTGGCCATGCGGTCCGTAGATGAGTCGCCCAACATGATTATGATCGCCTTTCTGCTGTCCAAAGGACCGCCGTAATATGCACCGACAAATCCGTCCTCTTTCTCTGTAAATACCTGCTTCAACGACATTCAGACCTCACTTTCTTGCAATGACAGTGATCCAAGGTCTACCTGGATGATGATCGGATTCAACACTTGAGAATCCGGCATCCCTGAGAGTCTGTGTCAACTGATCAACGGTATAGCATTTCATTCCGTCAATCATCTTCTCGTATTTCAGACTTGTCTCATCAGTTCCGTCGGATTCATTGCAGATCAAGAAGACCCCACCTTTCTTCAGTACTCTGAACACCTCTGAGAAACAATCTTCAAGCCCTGGCCAGAAATAGACGGTCTCGAATGCAGTCGCAAAATCAAAAGCATCAGCCTTGAACGGCAGAGACGCCACGTTGCCGCAGTGAACAGAGCACCTGCCATCTTCGATAGCCTTCTGATTATACTCTTGGGTTTTCTTCACGGAAATCTCGGAATAGTCAAGCGCAGACAGCTTCGAATCCGGATATCGTCTGAGAAGCTCAGCAGCATTGCGCCCTCCTCCACATCCGAGCTCGACAATCGACTTGGCTTCTATTCCTTCCAGATGAGTCATTCCCCAGTCCGCAAGCTTCGAATGTCCGCCATTCATACCATTGACCATTATCTTTCCAAGAACTCCTTCAGGCTTTCTCGTCTGCGCAAAGAACCTCTTCATCAGTCCCATCTGTCATGCCCCCTTCTATGATTGCTTTCTGCATCTGAAGCATCCCATTCCCTCCACACTTGAGACCGTCACATTCTCATACATGCCATACAGCCGGCACTCAAGGCTTTCCGCTGTTTCGAATGGAGGGGTGAAGAACCCTTTCGGAACATAAAGATGCTTTATGAACCAGTCTGTCCTGCGGCATCCTCCCTGAATGTAGAAACATCCGCAGAAAGTCCCACCCTTCTTCAACACCCGATATGTCTCCTTGAAGGCTGCATCCTTGTCCGGAAAGGCATGGAACCCATTCAACGAGAGCACGATGTCGAAACTCTCATCTTCAAACGGAAGGTTCCCGACATCTCCCTGAACAAAGCCGATGTTGCAGATCCCGGCCTGTTTTGCCCTCTTCGGGGCCGTTGCCATCATGTCAGCGGAAGAGTCCAGACATGTTATATCCGCCTCGGGAAGCTCCTTGTAGATTGGCATTGTCAGAACCCCGGTTCCCACCGGAACCTCGAGAAGCCTGCCGCTGAAGTCTTCAGGGACTCCAGAAAGGGCACGTTCCAGATAACAGAGATTCTTCTCCCCGTCCATGTTCCACACAAGCCGGCATATCGCCTTTCCCATGATGGTGGAGTATGTCATCATTCCGTCATAGAAATCGGCGTGGCCTCCTGTGCGCCTATATGCGCTTCTGATCTGTTCTTTTCTTGTCATTTTCAAAGATCAATCCTTACTATCCGCATCTTCACCAAGGTGTCACAGAACCGGATCATCAGCTTGTGGATGAAGGAGACCCTGTCGTAGATGTCCCTGTAGCCCCGCATATAGCTCTTGGCCGATACGGACCTGAAACCGATGCTCCATGAATTCAGCTCCTTTTCATCCTCAAGGGAGAAGAATGCGGAGACATCCGAGATTCCCGCCTCTTTGAGCCACGTTTTTCTCATCAGGTTCACTCCCCTTCTGTTGCAAGAGTCAAAAACCAGAACAGCACCAGGGAAACGCTCCGACAACCGTGCAAACAGCTTTTTCAGGTTTTCTGTCCTGAAGTAATAGAAGACACCGGCTGCAAAGAACACCGCACCGCCGGAGGAATCGATTTCATCCATCCATTTGAAGTCATTCAGGTCACAAGCGATGTTGCGCTCCCTTTCCCCGGAAGGAAGAAGATCGTCCCTGACATTGATCACATCGGGAAGGTCGATGTTGTATCCCTGGCAAAGACCGTTGTCCACCTTTGAGAACGTGTCGTCCAACCCGCAGCCCAGATTCACCACAGCAGCCTTGGGATGATCTTTGAGATACGCTCTGACTTCACACCCAAGATCATACTGACGCTGTGCGACTTCCAACGCCCCGAACAGGCCTGCAACCGACTCCATCCTCTTCCGTTTCATGGAAAAGTCATAGTCAAGGTTTTCGCAGATGCACTTTGCTGACGGATCCTGGAACAGGTCCGGGAATCGCTCAGAGCATATCAGTCTCCCGAACAACGGAATCACCAGCGTTTCCTGAACAGTATTCGCCTCGATATGGTATTTCATGTATCTGACTCCTTCTTGTCATTACAGCCACGACACAGGGGATTCCCCTCAAATTGGTTAGAGTGATCTAACTAGTGGTTATTATACAAACTTTGTAAAAGTAATCAATATCATTATCATTGAATGATCATCAGGTATAGGAATGAGCCTTTCTGAGAGAATCCACGATGGACCTCTCCGGTTCAATGCCCTTGGCCTCGCAGATTCTCCTGATTGCCGAATCCGGATCAAGCGAGTGATATGGAAGATACAGCGATCTGAGTTCCTCTGGCTTCACAATCGCATAGACAGATCTGCTGCTCAGCAGATAGACATAGCACCAATACCTGTACAGATAGCCAATCCAATAGAGCTCTTCGGCAGAGTACTTGCCATTCCCTCTATCCAATTTATAGGATCTACTCATCTCTGAGATTATCTTCTCCGAGTCATAGTCACTGAACACAAACGAATCAGAGTCCAAAATGGCTGAGAACCGTGAGTTCATGAACGATCTTATGAACACAGAGCTTGAACCATGTGTTCTTGAAGCGGACAACTCAAACAGCCTTGCCTGGAATTTGCACCTCTGCAGACCAGTCTCGTCAAAGGCCCTCACGTCAGACAAGACTCGCTGTTTAGTAAATCAAAAAGGCCAGGGCGACTACCCTGGCCTGAATGGCATTTCAGTTGTGTTCTTATCACTCAATGGCTACTGCGGCTGCTTCGTAGCCTTCAGGAAGCGTTGTGCTGTCAATCTCAACGCTTGTCAGAGTGTAGCCCATATACAGTTTATCTGCGACGAGGCTGACCGTCTTGGCAAGGAAGCCGTAATTCTCGTCCACCAGGATGACGTCAATATCTTCCCTGCCATCTATCCAGTATGCCAGACATGGCCTTCCGCAGACTGTCTCATCAGAGCTCTCATCCCTGTCGAAGACGGCGAAACCCTCTTCGTAGATTCCGTAGAGGACGCTTTCAACAAAGGGGTTGAATAGAGCGGCCCTGATGCTCTGGACGGACTCGTCCGCATATTTCTCCCAGCCCTCTTCCGAATAGACCATAAGGGAATCACCCTTCATGGTGTAGAACGTGTAGTCGGAGTCGTAGCCGTACCAGTAGACGTTCTCCTTGCCACCGATCTCGACGGGGACCACGGTGTCTTCGTCCTCTGCAGCTGTGAAAGCAACGCGGAAGCCTTCCATATCAAAGCCCTCACTTACGGCCCCATAGCCAAGAAGGAAGTTCTCACCCTCCTCCTTGAAGTCCAGCGGAAGCGGATCGGATGACTTGTCAGAATCCTCGTCACCAACCAGATCATCGAAGTCAAGGTCTCCCAGATCGTCGTCCATCACAGCATTCATGATCATCTCGACTATCTCCTGGAGCTTCTTCATCGGGCCATTGAGCAATGAACTGTATCCGGAATCCTCAATGATGGTGTAAAGCGTCTTGATCTCGGACCCAAGGTCATACTGGAGGTTCTTGATCAGATCCTTGACGGTATCCACTATATCACCTTCAGCCAGAGAGGCCATGTAGGCCTCCAGACCACCGCCGAATCCTCCGAACTCATCCTCACCCTCAGCCTGATCGATGAAGTACATCGATATCTCGAAGATCAGCATCTGGACACCTTCTGAAAGCTGCTCCGACTTGGTCTCGTAATCCGCATCCTTGTCATATTCGAACATGAAACCGAGAGTCGGCATTGCGGCCTTGAGAAGCTGTGCGAAGTAGTCCATGAAACCAGCGAAGGAGTCTCCATCCGGAGCCTTGAACTCGGCGTTGCCCATGAATGCGTCATAGTTGGACTCGACGTAGCCTTCGACGAAGTTCTCCCATGGGTCATACACGATTTCGTCATGCTCCTGGAGGCAGTTGTCGATCTCGGCCATTGTGACCATTGTGGAGCAGATGAGATATGTTCCCAGATCCTCCAGCTTGAGTCCCAGGGTTCCGGCCTCCCCCTCTGAGCCCAAACCCATGAGGAGGGACAGGAAATCAATCTCATAATCCTGCGTGACCATGTCATAGGCGGCCTTGATTGCGAAGGACTCAAGGACAATGTCCCTGTATACGTTGACATCGAAGGTCTTGTCGTCGTTCGTCACAAGCTTCACTATCTTCTTGAGGGACTTGTCGAATGTCTTTGTGAAATTCTCACCGCTGAAGGCTCTTGATGTGGAGGACGACTTCGGCTTCTGGAACAGCTCGATGAGGTTTTTGATGTCGGAGTCACCCAGTGCATCGACCTCACCCACATTCGTCAGGAGCTTGAGTGCATCCACGCACTTCAGGCCCTCATCAACAAGGTCCGCACCTTCAAGCTCATCGGCTGACTTCGCCATTCTGTCAATGACGGCAAGGATTGCAAGATCCGACTTGACGGGAACATCTCCAAGACTTGCGGCATAGGCCTGTGCGGCGTCCCTGATGGTCTTCTTGACACCTGTGGCGTCCTCACCGATCCCGTCTGCAATCGCATCCGACTTATCGCTCAGAGAGGTCTTCAGAGCATCGATGTCGGCCTGGTTCCTGAACACAGGCTCGGAGAGAAGGCCCTTCAGTGTGGCGATGTTGGAATCGGAAGCCTTCAGGTCCTGGATAGAATCGACTATGGATGCCACGCCGGTGTAGTCTATAGAGACGGTGCCGTCCTGCTGCTTTGTGGCCTCGACCTTGCTGGCCGTGTCATTTGCCTTCCTTACGTCAGGTTTGATTCCGTAGATGTTGTTCCCCATCTTGCCCATCAGACCGGAAAGCCCGTCCGAGCATGATGTAAGACAGAACAAAGTGGTTATGACAACAAGAATTGTAAGAACTCTCTTCATTTGAACGCCTCCAATGCCTTCGAGACTTATGAAACCACAACTGAGCAGCAACAGTCAATCTCTATAATATAAAACATTATGGGTGCGAAAAGATTACAGGCATAACGAAAAAAGGCACCGGACCTGAAGAGGTTTCCGATGCCTTTCCCTTTATCCCTGATTGGAATCACTTCCTGGCGATCTCGGCGACTGATGTCACTACACCAGCCATGCTCTGCAGGTCTGACGGGATTATTATCTTTGTGGCCTGACCGTCCGCAGCCTTCTCCAGAGCCTCAAGGCTTCTTAGCTTGATGACCTTCTCGTCGGCCTCCGCTTCACGGATCATGCGGATACCATCGGCCTTGGCCTTCTGGACCTCAAGTATGGCCTTGGCCTCTCCCATGGCCTTCTGGATTGCGGCTTCCTTCTCAGCCTCGGCCTTGAGAATCATGGCCTGTTTTGAAGCTTCCGCCTCAAGAATGGTGGACTGCTTCTTTCCTTCGGCCACCAGAATGGCACTCTGCTTCTGACCTTCTGCAATCAGGATGGACTCACGGCGCTCACGCTCGGCACGCATCTGCTTCTCCATTGCCTCCTTGATGGCATCAGGCGGCATTATGTTCTTGACCTCGACGCGGTTGACCTTGATTCCCCACGGGTCCGTGGCCTCGTCCAGGATGCTCCTCATCTTGCTGTTGATGACGTCACGGCTTGTCAGGGTCTGGTCCAGCTCAAGCTCTCCGATTATGTTCCTCAGCGTGGTGGCGGAAAGGTTCTCGAGAGCGCTGATCGGGTTCTCGACACCGTAGGCGTTGAGCTTCGGATCGGTGATCTGGAAGTAGACGACGGTGTCGATCATCATGGTGACGTTGTCCTTCGTGATGACAGGCTGAGGGACGAAGTCCATGACCTTCTCCTTCAGTGACACCTTCTTGGCGATTCTGTCAATGAACGGGATCTTCACGTGGAGGCCGGTGTTCCATGTGGTTGCATAGGCACCCAGGCGCTCGATGACGAAGGCCTGTGACTGCGGGACGATTCTGACATTGGCTATGACTATCAGAAGAACGACTATCAGAAGTGCAATGAAGATGTAAAGCATTTGTTTCTCCTCTCCTCTCTATCTGTCAATTACCCTGAGCCGAAGGGTGTTGCCATCAACGCCCGAAACCTCGCACACAGAGTCCACAGGAATCGCTGAGCCGTTGTCCGATGTGGCAGCCCAGACAACGCCGTTCTTGGCCTTCGCCTCACCTTTCTGGAACTTCTCGATGGCCTTGACCACAACGACCTCCTGCCCCAGTATGAGATTCACGTTGGTGGCATACTTCCCTATCTTCAGCCTCTTCATGAAGAACGGGCGGGTCGTGGCGAGCAGAACAGCTGTCATAAGCAGGAAGACGATGATCTGCCACCCCAGTGGGAAGCCCTTGATGAAGGACAGTACAACCATCACAAGGGCGCTTATGGCTCCCCAGATGGTCGTAAGGCCCTGAGTGGCCGCCTCTATGACGGCAAGCACAACAAACAATCCAAGCCAGATCCATGGTATGTAATTCATAATGTCTGTCATGCCTAAAATATAAGACCCCTCAGCCGAGGGGTCAAGTGAACAGTTCAGTCCTCTATTCCGCGACCTTTGAGGTACGTCATCACATCCCCCACGGTCTTGAAGTCAACAGGCTCGTCGAAATGGAAGTTGAAGGCATCCTCCACCTCCATCGAGACGAGCATCATCGCAAGGGAGTCCATTCCAAGGTCCTCACGGAGATTGGTGCCCTCTGTGACGGTTGAAACG
>JAFVFA010000046.1 GCA_017475725.1 Spirochaetales bacterium | reverse complement strand
GACACGGCGGCTATGGCCTCGTCCTGTCCGATCACACGCTCGGAAAGGGTCTTCTCCAGATTGAGGTACTTCTGCATCTCGGAGCCCTGCATCTTGGCGGCGGGGATCCCCGTCCAGGATGCGACGATCCTTGCTATGTCGTCCTCGTCGACCTCCTCCCGCAGAAGCTTATTGTCGCCCTGGATGCTCTTCAGATGCTCGCTCTCCTGCTCAATCTCGCGCTGCAGCTGCGGAATCTGCCCGTGGACTATCTCTGCGGCCTTTGCGAAGTCGCCGTTGCGCTCGGCTATGCCCTCCTGCGTCCTGAGGTTCTCCAGTTCGGACTTCTTGTCCCGGATGCTCTCTATGGCTGTGCGCTCGTTCTCCCATCTGAGATGCTTTGCATCGCGTTCGCTGTTCAGGTCGGCAAGCTCGGCGTTGATCTTCTCAAGCCTGCTTCTGGAGGAGTCGTCATCCTCCTTGGACAGTGCCTGCTGCTCTATCTTCAGCTTGAGGATCCTCCTCTCCAGCTTGTCCAGCTCCTCCGGCTGGCTCTCTATCTCCATCTTCAGCTGGCTGGCGGCCTCATCGATCAGGTCTATGGCCTTGTCCGGCAGGAACCTGTTGGTTATGTAGCGGTTTGAGAGCACTGCGGCTGCCACAAGGGCATCGTCCTTGATTCGCACCCCATGGTGGACCTCATAGCGGTCCTTGATTCCCCTTAGGATGGCAATGGTGTCCTCAACGGTGGGTTCAGAGGCATAGACAGGCTGGAAACGGCGCTCCAAGGCCTTGTCCTTCTCTATGTACTTCCTGTACTCGTCAAGCGTGGTTGCGCCGATGGCGTGCAGTTCTCCCCTTGCAAGGGCCGGCTTTATCAGGTTTGAGGCATCTGTGGAACCCTCCGCTGCTCCTGCCCCGACAATCGTGTGGAGCTCGTCTATGAAGAGTATGATGGAGCCCTCGCTGCGTGTGATCTCGTTCACAACAGCCTTCAGACGCTCCTCGAACTCTCCGCGGAACTTTGCGCCTGCCACAAGGGCACCGACATCCAGGGAAAGGAGTCTCTTGTCCTTCAGGGAATCAGGGACGTCGCCGCTGACTATCCTCTGGGCAAGGCCCTCAACTATTGCGGTCTTTCCGACTCCAGGCTCGCCTATCAGCACAGGGTTGTTCTTGGTCTTCCTTGAAAGGACCTGCATAACACGCCGAATCTCCTCGTCACGGCCTATGACAGGGTCCATCTTCCCCTGCCTTGCCGCACGTGTCATGTCGCGGCAGTACTTCTCCAACGACTGGTACTTGCTCTCGGCGTCCTGGTCCGTGACCCTCTGGCCTCCACGGATGCTCTGAAGCGCCTGCATGATGGCGTCACGGCTTATCCCATAGCGCTTGAGAAGGCGGCCGACCTGTCCGTCATCATCCAGAAGCGCAAGTATCACGTGCTCCGTGCTGACGTACTCGTCCTTGAATTTGTCAGCCTCCGTCTGTGATGCATTTAGCGTCTGCAGAAGCTTCTGGGAGATCCCTATGTTCACAGCTCCACCGTAGGCCTTCGGCAGTCTCTCGACTATGCCGTGGGCCTCGTTCAGAAGAGCCTGGAAGTCCACGCCGACCTTTGAAAGCAGAGGCTCGGCTATGCCGTCCTGCTGCTGGAGTATGGAGAGGAACATGTGCTCGTTCCCTATCTCAGCGTTGTTGTACCTTGTAGCCAGGTTCTCGGCCCCCTGCAGGGCCTCCTTCATCTTTATGGTGAATTTGTCTATGTTCATTGCTTGCCTCGGAAATGGTGTGGAATGTCATGGACCACACTCATTTCGCAGCACTAAATTACAAAAACCCGAACGAATCGGCAAATAATTTGTGTTCTTGTGTAAAAATACATCTTTGACGTATTCGACAAACCGTCATATACTGTCAACATGCCGAAAAAGATTGACCATGGGAAGAGGAAGATCGAGATAATGTATGCAGCCCTCGAGGTTTACGCCCAAGAGGGGAAGAATGCCAATCTCAGCCTGATCGCTACAAGGTGCGGTCTTTCTCGCACAACAATCTACCAGTACTTCAAGGATGAGTCCGATCTCTACCATTATGCCGTCAAGCACACCACGGACCTTGCCTTCGAATCCTTCAACTCGGAGAAATGGCAGGCCCTAACGGATCCAGTGGAGAAGCTGCTGAAGACAACGGAGAGCATAATGGACATGGCCGACTCCTACGAGAAGCAGGTGGGCAACTTTCTCAAGACCCTGGACAGGGTCGAGGGCCTGACGGACATGATCAAGCACAGGACGGCCAAGCTCAACCTCTTCTTCTCCCGCCTGGCAAGGCAGGCCATCAAGGAGGGGCGCATGAGGAAGTGCAGCTCCAAGGACTTCGCGGACAAGCTTGAGGTCCTTCTCGAGTCCTACCTGTTCCACATGGTCTACTTCCCCCAGAACAAGGGGGAGATCCGCGAGCTTGTCGCGGATTTCATCAAATCAAACGCCATAGCGGCATCTTGACGCCTTCCCTTACGGGAGCAGATCTGCCACAAACTTCTCAAAGGCATCCATGTAGGACTGGGCAAGTTCCGCCGTGTCGGCCTCTGCCATGAATCTGAGAAGGGGTTCCGTACCGGAGAATCTGCAGCTGACAAAGGATCCGTCCTTGAAATAGACCTTGCAGCCGTCAAGATAGCCCACATGGTCAACCTCGGCATCGAAGGACGGCACTAAGCGGTCCTCCATCAGGGCCTTGAGCACAACTGCCTTGTCCTCAGGTCTGAAGCGCAGAGAATCCTCCAGGAAGGAAGTCTTTCCGTATCTTTCGGCGATGCATCCGGAGATCTCCTCCACAGACATCCTGGTGACGCTGATCATCTCCACCACCAGAGATGCGGCGTAGACGGCGTCCTTGCCGTGGATATGGCCACGGACCGTGAGCCCGCCTGAGGATTCGCCTCCAAGCACGGCATCATATTCATCTATGGCTGAGGAGACCCATTTGAAGCCCACAGGGACCTCTATGCACCGCTCACCGAAATCCGCGGCCATCCGGTCAAGCACAAGTGTGGTGCAGAGGTTCTTGACAACAGGCCCCTTCCATCCCTTGTACTCATGCAGATACCAGTAGAGCATGGCCAGGATCTCGTTCATCGAGACGAAACGTCCGGCGCCGTCTATTATCGAGAGCCTGTCCCCGTCCCCGTCAAAGGCCAGGCCGAAGTCATAGCGTCCCTTGACGACCTTGTCAGCCAGACCTCTGAGGGTATCCTCGCTCGGGGCGGGATATCCGCCCTCGAAGTAGGCATCCTTGTTGCTGTTTATCAGGTCCACGGTGCAGCGGCAGGTATTAAGAATCACCTGAAGGGGGTATGTCCCCGACCCATGCATGGGATCGAACAGGACCCTGATCCCCTTCTCCCTTATGGCATCACGGTCAATCAGGGCCAGGATATCGTCTATGAAACCGTTGAACGGGTTGTGCAGGATCTCCACAAAGCCCTCTTCGACGGCCTTGCCATAGTCGATCCTTCTTACGGCATTGCCGCATTCGATCAGCTTCTCTATGCGGTCAGTCACAGCCACAGGGGCATCACGCCCCTCCTCCACAATCACCTTGACACCATCGTATTCAGGGGGATTGTGGCTTGCAGTGACCTCAATGCCGCAGTGGAGGTTGTGCTTCATCACAAAGTGCATCACAAGAGGCGATGGTGCCGAGCGGTTCATCCTGAGGACCTTTATGCCGTTGGCGGCGAAGACCTCGCACATCCATCTTGTCCCGGCCTCTGACAGGAACCTCCTGTCAAAACCTATCATCACGGGCTTGTCCGCCTTGCCGTCCGCAATCAGCATGTCCGAGATCGCCTGTGCGACCCTGGATATGTTCTCACGGGTGAAGTCATCCCCTATCACGGCTCTCCAGCCGCCTGTTCCAAACTTTATCATTCTCACACCCCGGCCTTCATCTGACCATCAGCCCCATGGGCACCGGCCTCTCGGCATCAGAGTTGTCCATGTATCTGTCTGACACGTGCATTGAAAGTCTCCCCTCAAGGAATATCTCAGCAGACCCGCCTCCGTCAAGATTCAATGCGTTGACCATGCCGATTGACCTGCAGTATTCCCCCAACTCAAGGAGCGATGCCCCGCAGCTCTCCTCTCCCTTGCGGTAGAAGAGCTTGGACGGCCCCTCCGCCCAGATTATCGCCGGCTTGCCGCTTGCATCGGAGCACAGGGCCATCCGGGGCGCTCTGGACCTGGCATAGTCCAGGGGGTACAGGGTTGGAGGGAACGGGACGGATTCCCTGTCGCGGATGTCATAGAACGGGGACTCGAAGCCCTGCGCCACAACCCCATCCTTCACCGCTGACGAACCGACCTGGATGCCGAAGATGCAGTCCTCGAACCCGTGGAAGACCACCGGTGACGGGCACATGTCCAGAGCCTTTTGGGTGTGAAGCACAAAACCGGCCATCGGTACTCTTACCTGACCACCCTGATGCATGGCGACAACCCTGTCCCCAACAATCACCAGATCCAGACCTTCCTCCTCAGGTGTCACACGTGTCCCCGGACGCCTGTAGACTGTGCAGTTCTCACCATGCCGGAACGCGAAACCCTGGATCCCAATGGTCATGTTCTCCAGAGCCGGCCTGGAGATCTCCACCTTCCCGTGCCGATCCACAAGAAGGGCCTCCCTGCCGTTGAGCGGTGGTTGGCTGACGACCCCGTCCTTCACAACAATACCGAAGGGGGTCCCCAGAACGTCATATGGAGAGTCGTTGTCCGTGAGGTCAAAGATGAAGAAATGGGAGTTGAAGACCAGCTTCGGCCTCGGGGCCACCGCACTGAGATAACCCATGTCATCCCCCACTGCAACGATGCTGACATCGGTTC
>JAFVFA010000045.1 GCA_017475725.1 Spirochaetales bacterium | reverse complement strand
TCAAGGACGAACAGTTCCACACCGAGATCCCTGGCAGCCTTTGCGAGCTCCACTATCCTGCTCTCGGTGAAGTTGAAGTATGTGGCCTCCCAGTTGTTGCACAGGACCGGACGCTCACGGAACTTCCAGATTCCACGCACTATGTGCTCGTTGACGAACCTGTGCATGTTGATGCTTGCCTGGTTGTTACCTGATGCGGAGTATGTGACCACTGCCTCAGGAGTCTTGAACTCCTTGCCCGGTTCAAGCGTCCAAGAGAACGTCTGGGGGTTGATGCCCGTCTGCACCCTTGTCTGCCCGAACGGAGACTTCTCCACAATCTCCCTGTGGTTCCCTGAGTAGATCAGATTGAAGGCATAGCACTCGCCTCTTGTGAATGTGCAGTCAGGTCGCTCCAGCAGGATTGCAGGATTGTGGAAGGCGCTTGACACCCCGCAGTTGGAGCTGATCTCAATCACGCCGTTGCCTATCCTTCTCCGGTCGGTTCTCCTCTCCCGTGCCCATGCACCATCGAAGGAGACGACGTTCCAGTTGGAATCCGGAAGATCGAGCTGCAGGCTTGCCATGTTCCTGATGACGATGTTCTCCTTCATTCCGTTGGTGATGACCGCGGAACGGACCATCACATCGCAGTCCTTGAACATCGTGTAGTTAAGCTGGAGGACAATGGGGAGCTTTCTGTCTGCAAGCTGGAACTGGAGGGTTGTGGCATCGTTCGGGTCATCGGCGTAGGACTGCGCCGGGATCCCGCTGATCTGGGGCTTGCCCTTGACTACCCTATGTGCCTTGTAGACGAAATCCAGAGTGGTCATCCCCTTGCCGTACTCGACCACCACAGCGGGGCTCCTGAAGTCGCCCTTTCCGGGAGTGCTGGTCTCAAGGCATGTGTTCTCCAGAAACAGAAGAGGATCCTTCTCCGTGTACGAGACGCCTGTCCCGATCCCTATCATCCTCTTGGGATAAAGGCCTTCAAGCACTGCATCCTCTCTGAGCTTTCTGCCGTAGTAGAAGTTCTCAAGGTGCCCTGTCCTGTTGACTCTGATGATGTATGTGGTGGTTTTGCCGTCCAGTCTGATGATTCCGTCTGTGTTGGTTGCCATGGCCAAGCCTCCATGTTCCAATTGTCTTGCAAATTGCCATTAATAGCAAGTGATGAATCGTAACGCACGAACAATAGCACAAGCACGAGCAATAGTACTTGCATTGCACAATGAATTTTGTTAAATTAGTAGGGCATTCAATGCAAATGGTGCTGTACCCAAGTGGTCTAAGGGGGCGGTCTGCAAAACCGTTGTTCACCGGTTCAAATCCGGTCGGCACCTTCGGACAACTCCTTGCCTTGCGGGGAGTTGTTCTTGTATATGGGTGAAAGTTTGCCTGAATCTGCTTGATCAGACTATCTTCCTTTTCTCAAAGATGACTTCGTTGTGATACTCAAGAAACTGTTTCGATGGAGCGAATCTGTTCGGCAGTGTGATTCTTTGCCCGTTCAGATGCTTAAGGTTCAGCAGATCACTCTCCATGGCTTCCTGAGGAAGCTTTGATGGGACCAGGATTGTGTAATTGGGAAGGATTGTTATCAGGCCACGGTCAAAAGCCTTGTCATGAAGGGCATTCAGGCACAGACCATTACTTGGATTTGTCCGTTCGGTGAATGGGTCGCTATCTCTCCACGGTTTTATATGGCTCGCAATCAATAGGCTATCCAGTTTTATTCCTGTGATACAACATCGGTGATCATATGCAGACAGAACCGCATTTCTGAAGAAGCTCTGATTTATTCTTGTTGAGGCAGTTCTCTCTTTGTCCAATTATTGTTACGTCAATACAGGAATCATGAATTTAGAAAGTTGCTCTCCCATCTCCACTTACAATCATAGGAATTCCATGGTAGGATGTTTCCGTCGGAGAATTGTTATGCCTGAGAACCAGAACATTGAATACAAAGAAACATGGCGCACAGAGTATCTGAAATGGCTTTGCGGTTTTGCCAATGCTCAGGGCGGTACCCTCTATATCGGCATAGATGATTCCGGCAATGTTGTTGGAGTAGATAATGCAAAGAAACTCCTTGAAGATATTCCAAACCAGATTCAACAGTCTCTGAACATTGTGGCAGACGTCAACAAACTCACAAAGGACGGCAAGGACTATATTGAGATAAAGGTTGAGCCGAGCAGGTTTCCGATTAACTATCATGGAGAGTTCCACTTCCGCAGCGGGAGCACGAAACAGCAGCTGACAGGCATTGCCCTAACTCAGTTCATCATGAAGAAGACAGGTCTCCGCTGGGAGGATGCCATTGTTGATGACGTGAAGGTTGAAGACCTCGACGATGAAAGCTTCAAGATATTCCGCAGGGAAGCTCTTAGGAGAGGCCGCATGACCGAAGCAGAACTGGATGTTTCGAATGAAGAATTGCTTCAGAAGCTTCATCTCATGTCTGAGGGAAAGCTCAAACGCTCTGCTGTACTGCTCTTCTACAGTGATCCTGCTATTGTCCAGAACGGCAGTCTTGTCCAGGTTGGAAAATTCGGAGAAGGAGCCGATCTGCAATATCAGGATATGTTCGAAGGTTCTCTGATAACCACGGCGGATAAGATCATTGATGTCATCTACCTCAAATATCTTAAGGCCAAGATCACATTCGAGCATGACAGGCGGGTTGAGACCTATCCATATGCAAGAGAAGCCGTCAGAGAAGCTATGTACAATGCCATGATCCACAACTGCTATATGTTCGGTTCTCCTATACAGATCCGCATTGAAGACGAACAGATCATAATAAGCAACCAGTGCATCCTTCCGGAGGGATGGACAGTTGAGACGTTTATGGAGACGCATGAGTCCGTGCCCTACAATCCGGATATTGCCAATGTCTTCTACCGAGCTGGATATATTGAGCATTGGGGACGTGGAATCCAGAAGATATGTGATGCTTGCAGGAACCTAGGAGCGCAATTGCCGACATATCAGCTACGCGGCAATAGCCTCAGAGTATTCTTCCCTGCTCTAAAGAGTGCATTGATTGACACTTCCAATTCTCATAAACGCCTAGATGATGTTTTGAATGGCGGTGAAACATCGGAAGAACATCGGAAGAACATCGGGATATCAAGCCAATTGAAATGAATGAGACACAAAAGAGAATTCTGGAGCTACTTGCATCCAAACCGGATATGACGGCAGTTGAGCTCTCGAAGCATATAGGAATAGCCAGTAGGAACATTGAAGCTAACATGAAAACCCTGAAACAGCTAGGGTTGCTGGTTCGCCATGGATCAACAAAAGCAGGACATTGGGAAGTCATAGGCGAAGAAAAACAGTCATAATTATACTTTGGCTGATTGCCTCTGACATGCTGTTATGAAAAATATTGCCCCCATTTATTGCTCCATCGGGTGGAGTGATAACTTCCGGCCCCACTGTGGCGGTTGCCACCTCTGTGAGAGGGATGATGGTTTTGAACACTGCGAATGTCAAGCTCTTTTTCCTGAAGACGTCTCCTTCAACGAAGACAGACCTGTTACAGTTCGAGGCTATCTGCCCTGGTCATGAAAGTCTCGATTCCGATTGTCAGGATTCCGTTGTCATCACGTCTTGGTCTTGAAATATCGCCGACCACGACAATCTT
>JAFVFA010000044.1 GCA_017475725.1 Spirochaetales bacterium | reverse complement strand
TGCAGACAGAGTCTGCCTTCGTCGAAGAAAATGTCGTCTCTGGTCATCATATCGAAAATGCCTCCTTCCACATGAAAGCGCAGTTTGTCCTAACATTATTACTAATCAAAAAAAGCCCGGAAGAAAAGTTCCGGCGCAGAATTTCCGCAATGCGTGAGCATGATCCGGTTTCGGTCCCCAGCAGATGGCACACCGGCACACCGGGGAAGAGCTTGCACAGATAGGGTGCCACAATCTCCAGGGAGCACTCCTCCGAGCACACGTCATCGGAGCGGACAACCATGGAAGAGATCTCTGTGGGGACTGCCAGTTCCATGCTCCAGTCCGAGCCTTCCAGGACTCCGTCCTCAGGTGCGTAGACACAGGCTTCCGCCTCTCCGATCGGACCCTTGTGAAGCGGCCCGAGCACGAAGATGCGAGTGAATTCCCTTCCTCTCAGGGCTGAGAATACAGAGTCCAATGAAGCCTTGCAAAGGGACCATGATGCATGCGGCACAGTATACACAAATTTGTCCAATCGATGTTCTGAATCATCACTGTTGCCGAATAAAACCTGCGAACATGCATTAACCGGGTACATGATCCCTTCAACCGATGGCCTCATTGCTCCTCCTTGGGAAGAAGCCTTGCAATGCGTGCCGGCTCCGGTTTGATGGTCAGGTTCCTCTCCTGTGTGGGCAGGACAAGACCGGTCTTGCCATCCTTTGCACGCCTTAGGTACTTGACCTGGGTGTAGTAGAGGTCAACGCTTGTGTTGTTGCGGCCCTTGGAGTAGAGGACCGCTATGTTCGCGGCATCCAGCAGGACCTCGAGCGGAATGGTCTTGTCCCTGCGGAACTTTATGAACACGTAGCCGCCAGGGAAGTCCCTTGTGTGCATCCACATGTCGTTTCCCTTCACATGGTGTCTGAGAAGCTCGTCGTTCTCCTTTGCGTTCCTTCCCGCTATTATCTGGAAGCCACCTGACGTGGTCCTGATCCCGGGGCCTTCGTACACCTGGACCACAGGTGCTGTCCTGTCCAGTATCGCCCTCAGATGGCGGATGTTCAGGTCCTTGTCCCCCGTGTCCTCAAGGGCGCGTGAGAAGCGGGCAGACAGGCTTTCGTAGTCCGCACGCAGGCGTGAGAGTTCGGAGACGGCGTTCTCGTAGGTGCCCTTTGTCCTCTGGTACTTGTCATAGTAGGCCTGGACGTTCGCCCCGGGTGCAAGCTGATTGTCCAGGGCGATGGTCACGGAGGATCCTCCCTTTGACCAGTCAACCACGGTTATCCTGTCCTGGCCCCTTCTGATCTGGTAGGAGTTAGCGGACAGAAGGTCCGCCACATACCTGTGCTCCTCGTAGTCCGAGTTGGCCTCAACGGACTTCTCCGCACTTCTGATGGAGGTCTGCAGTCTTCCGAGCTCGTGGTCCCTGCGTGCACAGACCTGTTTGACCAGAGAGGAATAGAGGTCCTCAGTCTCCTGTGCTCCGCAGGTCTCCTCTATGTAGGCGGAGAACGATGGGCCTGTCCAGTCTCGGACGGTGAAGTCACGCGTAAGGGAGGATTGGTCCCTGGTCTCGACAACAAGCTTCTCGGAGCTCATCTCATCGCGGCCCGGTCTGCGCAGCAGAAGGTCCTGGATTATGTCGTTCTGGTCCGTGACTATTATGTTCGCCCCCGGTCCGCTGTAGAAGCGGAAGTAGATTCTGAGCAGCCTGTCATGGTTGTTCAGCTCCCAGACCACGGCACGGTCATAGGGGAGCTGCCTGCAGGAGACGATGACCGAACCCTCAAGGTTCTTCCTTGCATACTGCTCGAACCTCTGGAGCTTCTTGGTCTTGCCTACCTTTGCCCCTGATGACAGCACATGAAGTCTGCTCTGTGGGGTGCCTATCTCAGTATAGAACAGAAAGCGTCCGCGCTCGCGGTCATAGAGCTCCCAGACAACTGCGTGGAAGTTGCTCTGGACGACCTTCTGTATCTTTGCACCGTCCAGATGGGACTCCGACAGGATCAGCTCGATCTCCTTGTAGTTCAGCGCCATAGAGCCTCCTTGACCACACCGGCTAGGTAGAAGGAACCGCAGCAGAGGACTGGCTCGTCATCCGTGGTGTTCTCAAGAACCCACTTGAGGGCCTCTGATGCATCCTCCCTGAGGACTACGGTCTGGCCCTGTCGGCTGCGTGAGGACAGAAGATCGAAGATGCCCTGTGGGTCGCTTCTCTTGTATGTGCCTGGTCTGCAGACCACTATCCTGTCGAAGCAGCCAAGGACCTCGTCTGCCATTGCATCTATGTTCTTGCCCGAGACGCAACCGAATATGCAGACCCCTCCGGTTGGATGGAGGGTCCTGAAGGTCTCAAGAAGGTGGCCCATGCTGTTCTGGGTGTGCGCTCCGTCAAGGTAGAGTGTGCGTTTCCATGGTATCCTCTCCATCCTTCCTGGGAGTGCGACCGACTCCATTGCTGGAAGTGACACGGAGGGCGAGAACAGACCGAGCGTACGGAGAACCAGGATGGCCAGGGCACAGTTCTGGGCCTGGACCAGGCCAGGCATGGCAAGGTTGAGGGAGAAGGAGGAGCCGTCCGAATAGGTGACGGAATGCTGGTCCAGATGCAGCACATGGTCCCCCAGATACGAGAATGCCGATGAGCAGGACAGCGCCTCGGCACGCAGCACTGCCAGGGCCTCCGGGTCCTGGAATGCGGAGAACGATGGCCTGTTCTGCTTGATTATCTTTGATTTCTCCCATGCTATCTTGGATATGGTATCTCCAAGGATGTCGCAGTGCTCGAGCTCTATGGGCGTGATCACACTGGCCTCGGGAAGCAGGATGTTTGTTGCATCGAGCCTTCCGCCAAGGCCCGTCTCTATGACCGCCCACTGGCAGCCCAGGCGTTGGAACAGAAGGAAGGCGAAGGCTGTGTACAGCTCGAATGTGGTGGGCTCGCTCTCTCCAAGGGAGTCCCGGAACCTGAAACCCTCCAGAGCCGATGCAAGCCGGTTGCCGGCATCAACAAGGTCCTGATCGGGGACGAAGGACCCGCACAGGGTGAACCTCTCCCTGTAGTCCGAGACGTGAGGGGACATGTAGAGCCCTGTCCTGAATCCTACAGCCTTCAGCCCTGCGGCGATGTAGCTGGCGGTGGAGCCCTTTCCCTTGCTGCCCGCCACATGGATGGTCCTGTATGACCTCTGCGGGTTCCCGAGGGTGTCCATTATGGCCTGCATCCTGTCCAGACGGTAGGTGCGGGTGCTGTATCTGTCCGTCTTCCTCTCCAGATTTGTGAAATGCTCCATGTATTCCACAACCTGGTCAAATGTCTTGAATCCCATAGCACGATATTCTACTCCAATGGAAAACGGATGTCCACTCGGGACCATGGGACTGAAGGCTTCGGAGGCATTATTTTGACAAAAAAATAAAAAGTGTCAGAAAAAGAACGGAATGATGTTGCATAACTATGCACAACTTGCTATGATGTAAAGGATTTTGGCTCAAAATAACCATGTATAGTTAAGCCTAACTAGTGCTTTTTGACGTGACTGCAGGAGTGGGAAGAAAGAGAATGCATAAAAGTGACATGGATGTCAGACCTTGGAAGTTCCTTGATGACTACAGGGGAAAGGTCTTTGATTCGGAATGGCCGTCATTGGCTCAGATGTTCGAGATCCAGACGGAGAGATTCGCAGAGAGACCCTGCTTCGAGGCTTTCTCCCCAAAACATCTGACGTTCACCTACAGAGAGGCAAGGGCGCAGTTCGACAAGGTGGCCAGGTGGCTCTGGTCGAAGGGGATCAGGAAGGGTGACCGCGTTGCCGTCACAGGCAAGAACAGCCCTGAGTGGGGAATAGCCTACATGGGCATAGTCTACATGGGAGCCATAGTCGTCCCGGTCGACAATGCACTTACATCTGAAGAGATCCAGCACCTTGTGGACTTCGTCGAGATCAAGGGCATATTCATGGATGCAGGGCGCTTTGATGACCTTGGAACGGATGGAAGGTACATGTTCAGGATCAGCCTTGAGGAGAAGGGCCATGAGGAGGACTACATACTGAACCTCCCCGATGTGGGCAAGCAGGATTATCAGATGCCTGTAAGCGATGACTTGGCCGCTTTCCTCTTCACATCCGGCACAACAGGGACACCGAAGGCTGTCATGCTCAGCCATGAGAACCTTGTCTTCGACGCCTATGTCTGCCAGGCATACATCAATGTCTACCCGGAGGATGTCTTCTACGCCATCCTGCCAATACACCACGCCTACACAATGCTTGCCGTGTTCCTGGAGTCCATGTCGAACGGCTGCAAGACTGTGTTCGGAAAGAGGCTGTCAGTGGCCGCGCTGCTCAAGGAGATGAGGGATGGCAACGTCAACATCTTCATGGGCGTCCCGATGCTCTACAACAAGATATTCTCTGCAATCATGAACGGCATAGACAAGAAGGGCTGGCTAGTGAGCCACGCCGTCAGGCTGATGATGAAGTTCTGCGGATTCGTCAAGCATGCCACCGGAGTCAATCCGGGCAAGGTCATCTTCCGCGGAATCAGGGACAAGGTCTCGATGGCGAACAACAAGGTCTGCATCTCCGGAGCAGGGCCGCTTCCCGCCGAGACTTTCAAGGGCTTCAACCAGCTGGGCGTGGACTTCGTCCAGGGCTACGGACTGACCGAGACCAGCCCCATAGTCACCCTGAACCCGTCCTACGCATACGAATACGCCAGCATAGGCTTCCCGCTTCCACAGGTGGAGGTTGACTTCATCAACAAGGACGAGCACGGGAACGGTGAGATTGTCACACGTGGAAAGCATGTGATGAAGGGCTACTACAAGAACCCTGAGGCCACAGCCGAGACCATAGACAAGGACGGCTGGCTCCATACGGGTGATGTGGGCTACATGGACGAGAAGGGCTTCGTCTACATCACTGGCCGCGCCAAGAACATAATCGTGACGGACGGCGGCAAGAACGTCTTCCCGGAGGAGATCGAGGACC
>JAFVFA010000043.1 GCA_017475725.1 Spirochaetales bacterium | reverse complement strand
CGCCAAGGCAGAAGTATCTGTAGTCAAGCGGGTCGTAGCCCTTTCCCGTAAGGACGCTCATGGTCAGGAACTCGCCGGAGCTCTTTGACATCTTGCCCTTGTCGGAGAGAAGGAACTCTCCATGCAGCCAGTAATTGACCCATGTGCTTCCGGTGCAGGCCTCGCTCTGTGCGATCTCGTTCGTGTGGTGCACAGGGATGGCGTCGATTCCACCGCAGTGGATGTCGAAATGCTCTCCCAGATAGGTCATGCTCATTGCGGAGCACTCGATGTGCCAGCCAGGGTATCCACGGCCCCATGGGGAATCCCACATCATGGCCTGCTCGCCGAACTTGCTGTTGGTGAACCAGAGCACGAAGTCCTTCGGGTTCCTCTTGTTGGAGTCTATGTCGATTCTGGCCCCGCTCTTGAGGTCGTCAAGGTTGAGCTTGGCGAGCTTTCCGTAGTCAGGAAGCGTGTCTATGGAGAAATAGACGTTCCCTCCGGCTATGTAGGTGTGGCCGCCGGCCTCCAGGCGCTGGATCAGTTTGATCATCTGCTCTATGTGCTTTGTCGCCGGGCAGACAACGTCCGGTCTGATTATGTTGAGTGAGTCATAGTCCTTGAAGAAGGCGTCAGTGTAGAATCTTGCTATGTCCCAGACGCTCTTTCCCGTCTCACGGGCGCTCTTGGACATCTTGTCCTCCCCGTCATCGCCGTCGCCTGTAAGGTGCCCGACATCCGTTATGTTCATGACATGCTTGACCATGTAGCCGGCATGCATCAGGACCCTCTTGAGAGTGTCCTCGAAGATGTAGGTCCTGAGGTTACCGATATGTGCGAAGTTGTAGACGGTGGGTCCACAGCAGTACATTCCGACACGACCCGGCACGATGGGCTTGAACTCCTCCACTGTGCGTGACATTGTATTATACAGGTATACTTTCATATATACTCCAAATCCCCTAAAGAATAAGCGTTACAGCACAAAAAATCAACTTATTGATTCTGCGCCCTTATTATGGTTAAATCAAGTGTGCATTCTAATCCGTAAACGCATTTTGGAGGGATATATGGTTATTCTGACGCTGAACTGCGGAAGCTCTTCCGCCAAGTATCAGGTATATGACTGGGACAACAAGGACGTCCTTGCTGTTGGTGTCGTAGAGAGAATCGGGCTCGAGTACTCAACCATCGAGCACAAGGCAACCGGCAAGGAGGAGTATGAGGAGAAGTTCTCATGCCCGACACACAAGGAAGCAATCGAGCTTATCATAAAGCTCATCACAGACAAGAAATACGGTGTCATCAACGATGTCTCTGAGATCGGTGCTGTAGGCCACAGGGTACTCCATGGCGGCGAGATCTTCAAGAAGTCAGCCCTGGTGACCGATGATGTCGTCGAGAAACTCAAGACCATCATCCCTCTCGGACCGCTCCACATGCCCGCAAACATCATGGGCATAGAGGCTGCAAGGAAGGTCATGCCGAACGTTCCTCACGCCATAGTCATGGACACCGCCTTCCACCAGACGATGCCGCCTGAGGCATACATGTACGCAGTGCCGTATGAGTGGTACGAGAAGTTCAACGTCAGACGCTACGGCTTCCACGGAACAAGCCACCTCTACTGCGCCAAGAGAGCTGCGGTCCTGCTCGGCAAGGAGAACAAGGACACCAACGTGATCATCTGCCACATCGGCAACGGAGCCTCCGTCTCAGCGGTCAAGAACGGCGTCTGCATCGACACATCAATGGGACTCACACCGCTTGAGGGCCTTGTGATGGGCACAAGAAGCGGAGACATGGACCCGGCGATCATGCCTTACATCATGAACAACACAGGCATGACAGCCAAGGAGATGGACACAGCACTCAACAAGAAGAGCGGACTTCTCGGAATCTGCGGAATGTCTGACAGACGTGACGTCGAGAACGCTGCAGCGGAGGGAAACGAGAGAGCCAAGCTCGGAATGGAGATGGAGTGTCACCGAATCCGCAAGTACATCGGAGCATATGCAGCCCTTCTCGGAAGGGTAGATGCCATTGTTTTCACTGCAGGAGTCGGAGAGATGGGTCCTGCAATCCGTTATCTGTCAACCTGCGGCCTTGACAACTTCGGCATCAAGATCGATGCGGAGAAGAACAGGATCTGCAAGTGCAGGAACGCCGAGTTCGAGATCTCAACCGATGACTCCCCTGTCAAGATCTACCTCATCCCGACAGACGAGGAGCTGGTCATCACAGAGGATGCGGTTGCACTGATGAACGGCACATATGACATCCACACCAACTTCCACTACTCTTTCGAGGATCCGAACTATGTCAACAAGGGTCGTGAGAGGGGTCTTGTGAAGAACCTCGAGAAGAAGCCTGAGCTCAGGTCCATCATGGTCAAGCCGAAGCAGAGGTGAACATCAACCTGAATCAAGTGAAAGCAGCTGTGGGGACACGGCTGCTTTTTTCATGCCTCCGGGCTATGGCCTCTATGACAGGGCCATGGGCTGCAACTACCTCTACGGTCTCTGGGAGGCAATCTCAAGGGCCGGACAATGATTTTCTGAAAATTTTTATCTGTATTGCACCAAAAGAGTTAAATTCAGTTTTCTCATAAATGCATCTCAAAAAAAATAATCTTTTCGCACTTTTCCCCGTATAGGGGAGCATGAAGAGAACACCACACTTTGCAATCACGTTGCTGGTTCTTGCCCTCCTTATGGCAGCGCCAGCGTTTGCCCGCAATGAGCTCACACTCGCCTACAGCCAGCTCAAGGCCTCCAGACAGCTCAGGGTGCAGCTGGATTCACCCTTCGTCTCCTACTGTCTCCAGATCAGACAGGACCACGACACCGGGCTATTCACATTGGAGGCCCCACCCTTCCTTGTCGCCAACATAGAGGACAGGATCCGCCTCGGGGAGATCCAGGACTCAGGGATACTGTCCCTGATGCTCAACCCCATGGGCTCTGCCCCACCCCTCAACGGCTTCGTCTTCGGAGGGAACTTCAGGAGGGTCACCGACCCTTCAATAAAGCCGGTGCTCTCCGGCATGGCTCTGAGCTATGAACACCTGGACCTCATAGCCCTGAGCCCAGTCTTCAACCCCGACGCGCCCTACGGCTTCGGGGCCGTCGGAGGCACAGGCAACTTCTTCGCAGGCATCATTGTTGCAGCCCAGAACGAGAGGACAATCGCATCAGGCACAGAGTACTACCAGGTGAACTGGAGACAGCTTGGGATTGGGAGCCACATGGTCTTCTCCATAATCGGAGCCGGTGCCCAAGCCCAGGTGATGGATGGTGTGGACCTTTCAGGTTCCATCTT
>JAFVFA010000042.1 GCA_017475725.1 Spirochaetales bacterium | reverse complement strand
CATGTCTTCCGGAAGCACCGACAGACAGCTCCAGTTCATGGAGGACCTCCAGTCAACCGTGCTCTGCTGCACCCCATCCTATGCGGCATACCTTGCCGAGACCATAAAGGAGAGGGGACTTAACGACAGGATCAGGCTCAGACGCGGTATCTTCGGTGCCGAGGCCTGGAGCGATGACATGAGGCGGTCCATAGAGGAATCCCTTGGAATCAAGGCCCATGACATCTACGGTCTGACGGAGCTCAGCGGCCCTGGAGTGGCCTACGAGTGCAGCGCACAGAGCGGGATGCACATCAATGAGGACCACTTCTACGCCGAGATAATTGACCCCAACACACTTGAGCCGCTTCCTATGGGCTCCAAGGGCGAGCTTGTCTTCACATCCCTCACAAAGAAGGGTTTCCCTCTGATCCGTTACAGGACCCGTGACATCTGCATCCTGTCAGAGGAGAAGTGCTCCTGCGGCAGGACCTTCGTGAAGATGTCCAGACCTATGGGAAGAAGCGACGACATGCTTATAGTGAAGGGTGTGAACGTCTTCCCGTCGCAGATAGAGACGGTTCTGATCCAGCAGGGCTATGCCGCCAACTACCAGATAATAGTCGACAGGGAGAACAACAGCGACACGCTCGATGTCCTTATCGAGATGACGCCTGAGAACTTCTCCGACAGCCTCGGAAAGAGAACCGCACAGGAGAAGACCCTTGTTGCGGAGCTCAAGGCCATGCTCGGTATCTATGCGAATGTGCATCTGGTTGCTCCCAAGACCATAGCAAGGAGCGAAGGCAAGGCGGTCAGGGTCATAGACAAGAGAAAGATCTGAGGGGGTTTCGATGGAAGTCAAACAGATTTCGGTTTTCCTTGAGAACAAGTCAGGCCAGCTGGCCCACCTCTGCAGGATAATCGCAGATGCGGGGATTGACCTGAAGGCGCTGAACATAGCGGAGACATCCGACTATGGAGTGCTGAGAATCATAACCGACAGGCCTCTGAAGACGCTTTCCGTGCTTACCAGGGAGAGTCTTGTCTGCACCATCTGCGATGTGGTCGCAGTCACGGTTCCGAACGCCCCAGGCGGACTTGCAGGAATCCTGGACGTCATTGCGGAAAAGGGCATAAGCATAGAGTACATGTATTCCATGTTCGGAGGAAACGGCACGCAGAACGCCATAATGGTGTTCCAGACGACGCAGGAGCCCAAGGTGTTCTCTGCTGCCGGTCTGGATGTCCTGGTAAGTCAGGACCTGGGCATCAGGGACGAGAGCGTCCTGTAGGCGTCCATTGCTGTCCGGTTCACGGTCAGCGGAGTTATGGTGATGTAACCGTTCATATGGGCATCAAGATCCTCCTCGAGGTTCTTGGTGCCTTTGTATGTGGAGTAGCCGCGTGCAATGTACATGTTCGGGGCTATCTCCTCGAAGTTGTCCTTGTAGTAGGGCTTTCCCTGCCTTGTGAGGCGGATCCCCTTGTAGTTGGCGGGTATGTTCACGTTGTACAGGTTGTTGTGGTCCAGATAGTGGTTGTCCACTATGTGGCTGTAGCACAGGTCCAGGGCCTTCCTTGCCCAATCGTAGTCATCCGGGCCTGTGGAGAAGGCTATTGCCTTGCATCCGAAATAGGCGGCCTCGAAGATGGCGGCATCCGTTCCCGAGTAGCCTATGTCCTCTCCTATGTTCAGCCCTCTGTTGATTCCCGAGAAAACCAGGTCATAGGTTCTGTGAAGGACGTTGTGGGCAACCCTGACGCAGTCCGCTGGGGTGGAGTCGACGCTGTAGCACTCTATGCCCTCAAGCCAGTCGACCCTCTTGACCTCGAAGGGGGTGTGGATGTTTATGCTGTGGCTCTTTCCGCTCTGCTCCACCTTAGGGGAGACCACAGTGACCTCTCCGAGCTTTCTTGCCCAGGTGGCGAGTATCTCAAGGCCAAGTGCCCCGATTCCGTCATCGTTCGTGACAAGTATTCTCATAGCCATCCCTCGTTGTCGGTTTTGTATTCACGGAGCAGAGCATCAGCCTCGTTTATGAGCTGCGCCATCTCTTGGAGGCTGTAGACTGTGGATCCGGATGCGTTCGCATGGCCGCCGCCGTGGTATCTCTCCGCAAGCCTGTTCACGGGCAGGAATCTGGATCTGAGCCTTACACGTATCGTTCCGTCCGGGTTGTCTATGAATGCCAGCCATATGAGGCTTCCCTTGATCTTGCTCAGGAAATCGACGCTGTTGCTGGCCTGCTCGCGACTGAGATGGAACTGCTTCTGCATGACATCGTCGACGTAGATGAAGGCGACCCCGTTCCGCGTTATGCTCATGTTCTCGTAGACGTGGGACTTGAACCTGTAGTAGTCGAAATCCTCCATGTAGAGGTTGGCGTACAGGCTCTGCGTGTCGATTCCGGTCTCCAGCAGGAAGGCCGCCATCCGCAGGGTCTCCGCCGTTGTCTCTATGTACTGGAAACGTCCGCTGTCTGTTACCATGCCGGTGTAGAGCAGCAGAGCGGCTCTCTTTGTCAGTTTCAGCTCCTCCTGGAAGGTGCAGGCAAAGGCGGCTATCATCTCGCAGACTGAGGACCTGTCATCCTCCACCCAGGAGATGTCCCCATACGGGGTGATGTCTATGTGGTGGTCGATCTTGATGATCTCCCTGGACTTCTCGATCTCCTTGTTGGCGCTTCTGTCCAGTCCCGCCAGGTCGACCACTATGGCAAGGGCGTCTGTGTAGTCGACTGCCGTGGGGTCGGTCTCCTCGGTCTTCAGGAAGGCCATATATTCGGATGAGTCCTGATTGGCGACGATTATCTTCTTCTCCGGGAACGAGGCCCTGAGCAGTTCTGCAAGACCATGGGAGGAGCCTATGGCATATCCATCCGGGCGAACATGCCTTGCAATTACTATCTTGTTGTACTGCTTGATCTTGGCAAGTATTCTCTTCTTTGTTTCAAGGTTTCGTTCAAAATTCATATTCATCTTTTCGTAGTTTATATAATTGCCAGGAAATGCGCCATTACTTTGTTTTTGGAAGTTGACGGTAAAATATAGTCGCATGTCCTTCTTTTTTATATGTACTTAATATATGTTTAGGTATATACTAAAACCGAGGCATGATGGAAGTTCTTTTGCACTTCCTCCAAATAGAAGAGCTCAGTTTTGAATATGGAGGAATCAATATGGACGGAGATTTAATCAGCATTTACAACCCGATCGACAAAGAATCCATCAAATCCTTGATTATTGAAGTCAGAGATTATCGGGTTATTCTTGATAAAGACGTGGCCTCCTGTTTCGGAGTTGAGACAGGGGCTTTGAACAGGGCAATGAAGCGCAATATTCTAAGATTTCCTGAAAGGTTTTGCTTTCAATTGACTGCCGAAGAATGTTCAAGATGCCAAATTGGAATCTTGAACAGCGGAAGAGGAACGAACTTGAAATACCTGCCATATGCTTATACAGAGCAAGGCGTAGCTATGCTAACATCCGTTCTGCATACAGAGAGGGCTATTGAGGCGAGTATCAAGATAATGGAAGCATTTGTGGAGATGACACATCTATTAAATCAGAATAGATGGATCATTCCAAAAGAAGAAGAAATTAGAATGCTTGCTAATGAAATTAGTGCAATCAAAGCAAATATGGTACGGAAAAAGGATCTCGAGGCTATAATGGAGATCTTTGATTCCGGGTTGAAAAACGAAGAAGTTCTGATACTTGATGGCGAACCATTTAAAGCTGACATTGCATATCAGAGGATATACAGAGAAGCGCAGTCTGATATAATTATGATTGATGAATATCTTGGTCTCAAGACCTTACAGAAGCTGTCACATGCAGATGAAGCTATTGATATAACCATAATCAGCAACAACAGGGGCAGTAATCCTCTTCGCAAAGTTGAATTTGCAGATTTCATGGTCGAATACCCCAAGAGGAAGATTTCTTTCATAAGGTCCCAGAACAAAATTCACGATAGATACATAATTCTCGATTACAAGATAGGGAAGATGAAGGTTTTTCTATGCGGTTCCAGCAGCAAAGACTCAGGGAAGAGAATTACAACTATAACACGACTTAACTCAGTTGAGGTCTACAAGGAGCTGTTGGATAAGCTTCTTGCCAATCCGAAATTAGTCTTGAAGTGATTGGGATTCAGAAGCCAGTTCGTCAAGGTCCTTGAGCATGGCCATGGCTGTCTCCCTGTCCTTGACTGTGGCGCCGCTAGCCTTGGCATGGCCGCCACCGCCGTATTTGACTGCTATTGGGTTGATGTTGGGTTCGGCAGACCTGAGCTCGCAGAGAATCCCTTCATCGGCTTCCGCGAATGCCACCCAGATGTTGACGCCTTCAAGGTCCGATAGGGTGTTCACATAACCGCGGCTTGCGGTGAAGGCGCTGATGCCAAGTTCCTTGAGCTCTGCCTTGTCCGTGTAGAGCCAGCCCACGTTGTGCTCTGTGAACCGGGCCTTCTGGATGAAGTGGGCCTTCAGCTTGAGAGACGCTATATCTGTGGTGTAGAGCTTCTTGTAGACGCTGTCCATATTGACGTTGCGCTGAAGGAGGAAGGAGACGCGTCTGAAGGTCCCGCTGGTTGTGCAGTCAAATCTGAAGCGTCCGCTGTCCGTCACCGTGCCTGCGAAGAGGGCGGTTGCAGCCTTGTCCGACATCACCATGCCCGTCTCGATGGCCATCTCCGTCACCAGACCTGCGCAGCTTTCGTAGCCTGTATCGTCTATCTCGAAGTCTGCGACCTTCTCTCCCTGGATATGATGGTCTATTCTGAGGGTCATTGCCGCCAATTGATATCTATCATCGCTGATTAGGCTCTTGGCTGAGGTATCAAGGATTATTGCCAGCGCACCGGCCCAGGCAGAGTCCGGAAGCTCTGACATAGGGGTGTCGGCAATGAAGTCGTATCTTCTTGAACCTTCGCCCACCATGTGGACCGTCTTGGACGGGAAGGTGTCCCTGATCATGTGGTAGAGACCGACCTGGCTTCCCAAGGCGTCCCCGTCGGGGTTCTTGTGTCTGTGGATTATTATGGTGTCGTGCTGCTTTATCAGCTCCAGGGCCTTCTCAAACATTCTCTACCCCCAGCGGAAGCGGGTTGCTGTTCCTGTAGAGGGTGAACCTGATGGTGTAGCCGTTGTCTTCCTGAGGCTCGGAGCATTCAACCATGCTCCAGTTCTCCAGCCTGTCCAGATTGTCGAAGAAGACCTCTGCACCTCCGTCGGTGTCGACCTTGGTCAGATAGACCTTGTCGCAGTAGGGGAGCATGGTGTGGTACATCATGGCCCCGCCGATGACGAAGATGTCGTCGGATGGGTGCTTGGAGAGCTCGGTGAAGAGATCCGGAAGGCTCTCGACCATTGTGAAGCCGTCCTGAACGGCACGCTCCTTGGGTCCTCCCGGCCAGAGGACTATGTTGGTCCTGTTCTTTAGCGGTTTTCCGCCCGGGAAGGAGAGAAGGGTGTTGGAACCCATGACCACCACCTTGCCGGTTGTGGTTTTGCGGAAGAACCTCATGTCCGCGGGTAGGTGGAACATCAGGTCGTTGCGTTTCCCTATGCCCCAGTTTCTGTCACAGTGTAGTATTGCCTGCATGCGCTCTCCTGATGTCAGATGGCGACTGGTATGTCGTACTTCTTCTTGTTGTACTGGTAGTTCTCAAGCTTCAGGTCATCGGTTGTGAACCGGTAGAAGTCCTTCACGTCCGGATTGAGCGTGAACTTCGGGGCATCGTACTGGGGCTGCTCGATGAGCTCCCTCATGATGGGTATGTGGCGGTCGTAGATGTGGGCGTCGGCAATGACGTGAACGAACTCGCCCGGTACCAGTCCGCTGACCTGGGCCATCATGTGCACAAGCACCGCATACTGGACCACGTTCCAGTTGTTTGCTGCCAGCATGTCCTGCGACCTCTGGTTCAGGATGGCGTTCAATGTGTTTCCGCTGACGTTGAACGTCATGCTGTAGGCGCATGGGTAGAGGGCCATCTCGGACAGGTCCTGATGCACGTAGATGTTGGTCAGGATCCTTCTGCTCTGGGGGTTGTTCTTCAGGTCGTAGAGCACGCGGTCCACCTGGTCGAACATGCCCTCCTTGTATTTGTGCTTCACCCCAAGCTGATAGCCGTAGGCCTTTCCGATTGTCCCGTTCTCGTCAGCCCAGCTGTCCCAGACGTGGCTCTTGAGCTGATGGATGTCGTTGCTCTTCTTCTGCCAGATCCAGAGAAGCTCGTCCACGGCGCTCTTGATGTATGTGCGCCTGATGGTCAGGATGGGGAACTCCTCCTGCAGGTTGTAGCGGTTTACGATCCCAAACTT
>JAFVFA010000041.1 GCA_017475725.1 Spirochaetales bacterium | reverse complement strand
TTCGATGCCTCGATCAACAGGATCTCCGCATGGGTCACAGGCTACAGGAATGTCCAGAAAGCCCTGCTGTTTGCACTCTTGCAGCCGGAGGATGAGCTTAGAAAGCTTCAGGATGAGCAGAACTTCACAAAGCTCATGGCTGTCCAGGAGGAGCTGAAGGTCCTGCCTTTCGGAGAAATCTGGGACGAGTATCTCAGACTGTGCGGCAAGCCTGCCGATGGAGAGTGGCTGCCTGAGGTGGAGCGCTACGAGAGGGAAGTCCTCTCAAAGAGAGGTTGACCATGGACACAAAGCTCAAGAGGGATTTCACAAAGACCTGCAACGACGGCTGGCTTCAGGGCTGGCACGAGAGAAACGGAGGGAACCTCTCCTACCGCATGAAGGATTCGGAGGTGGAGGAGGTCAGAAGCCTGCTTCACTTTGACGGTGAATGGAAGGACATCGGAGCCAAGGTTCCGGGCCTTGCCGGAGAGTATTTCATGGTGACCGGTTCGGGGAAGTACTTCCGAAACGTCGAGCTGGACTTCGAGGACAGCGTCTGCATCATCCGCCTGGACGGGACAGGCTGCAGGTACCAGATAGTCTACGGCCTTGTCAACGGTGGAAGACCGACAAGCGAGCTCCCGTCACATCTTATGAACCTTGAGGTCCTGAAGAGGAGGGATGCTGACATCCGGGTGGTCTACCATGCCCATCCTGCAAACATAGTGGCTCTTACCTTCGTCCTGCCTCTGGATGACATAGTCTTCACCCGTGAGATCTGGGAGATGGAGACGGAGTGTCCTGTGGTCTTCCCTCAGGGAATCGGTGTCGTCCCTTGGATGGTCCCAGGTGGAATGGAGATAGGCGAGAAGACCTCTGAGATCATGAAGACCCGCAACGTGGCCATCTGGGCACACCATGGGATGTTCGTCTGCGGAAAGGACTTCGACGAGGCCTTCGGCCTTATGCACACCGTAGAGAAGAGCGCAGAGATCCTGGTCAAGGTCATGAGCATGTCTGACAGGAAGCTGAACACAATCACTCCGCAGAACTTCAGGGACCTCCAGAAGCCGTTCGGGATTGAACTTGATGAGAAGTACCTCTATGAAAAGTCTGGCAATTGACATAGGAGCCTCCTCCGGACGGCATATCCTTGGATGGACAGAAAATGGAAATCTCTGCACAAAAGAGGTCTATAGATTCAGAAACGGTGTAAAAGAGCAGGATAGACATCTCGTATGGGACATCAATTCTCTTTTTGAAGAGGTTAAGAAGGGCATTGACAAGGCTCTTGATGAGGCGGAGATACAGTCTCTGTCAATCGACACCTGGGGTGTGGACTATGTCCTTCTGAAAGGTTCCGAGGAATGCAGGCCTGTCTTCGCCTACAGGGATTCAAGGACCCAGAATGTCATTGAGAAGGTTCATTCGATTGTGCCTTTCAGCGAGCTTTACAGCCATACCGGTTGCCAGTTCCAGAGCTTCAACACCATCTACCAGCTCTATGATGATAAGGAATGTGGACGTCTTGACGGGGTGACGGACTTTCTGATGATCCCCGAGTACCTGATGTACAGGCTCACCGGCAATAAGGTGAAGGAGTTCACCAATGCAACAACCACAGGGCTTATAAACCACAGCAGCCTGGGGTTCGATTCAGATATCATTGAAAGGCTTGGACTACCTGCCTGTCTGTTTACAAAACTCCATCAGCCGGGTGAGGTTGTTGGTGAGTATAAGGGCATAAAGGTGGTGCTCTGCGCGACCCATGACACGGGCAGCGCAGTGGAGGGCATTCCGATGGAAGGCAACGAGCTCTACATCTCCAGCGGAACCTGGAGTCTGCTTGGTGTGAAGACCCCTTCGCCGATGACTGATTCAAAGAGCATGGAGGCCAACTATTCCAATGAGGGTGGTGTGGGCTATAACCGCTACCAGAAGAACATCATGGGTATGTGGCTTGTGAACGAGCTTCAGAGTGAGCTCTGCCCGGAAGAGGACATCAGGGACATTGTCTCCAAGGCTCAGGAAAGTGACTTTAACCTTGTCCTGGATGCAGATGACCCATCGCTTTTGTCACCAAAGAGCATGAAGGCCGCCTTTGACTGTCTTCTTTCAACTCCTCCTTCATCAATCTACGGCTATTTCCGCTGTGCCTACAGATCCCTGGCCCAGTCCTATGCCAAGGCCATAAGGGAGCTGGAGGAGAACACTGGCAGGAAGTATTCAAAGCTGTACATAGTAGGTGGTGGTGCAAAGAACGCCTTCTTGAACGACCTGACGGAGAAGGCCACCGGAAAGAAGGTCATTGCCTTGCCGATCGAGGCGACTGCTCTGGGCAATCTGAAAATTCAGTTAGACACGTTTTACTAAAATGATTATCATGGAGCCATGAAGTACGGTTTGATTGGTTCCCTTATTCCTCACATGTGCGTGATGGACTACCCGACAATAGAGTACAAGGGCGGAAAGCTCATCAGGACAAAGACCCTTGGAAACGGTGATGACTGCTGTGATTTCCACGTGGTCAAGAAAGGATGACATTTTCCAATAGTGCATCTATAATTACACCATTGGGGGATTTTTATGGATAAAGAGTCTCAAGACATCTACCAAGTCTATGTTCTGGAGGATCTCAAGAACCTTGGAGAGCTTTCGCATCCCGTGAGAGCTGGACTCCTTGAGAGGCTTCTTGTCCGCAACATCTCCCTGAACCGACTCCATGCGAATCCCGATGACGAGTTCTCAGATCCGGCCACTGGTCCCAACTATGAGATTGTCGGAAATTACAGACAGAAATTCGTCAAATGCAGAATGTATCACATAAAGCCTGATACTGACCCCCTTACAGTTGAGAAGCTCTCCACGGGAGGCTACAGGCTTCTCAATGGCCACCACAGATGGATGGCCATGAGGATGATCAACATGAAGAGGACCAGGATCACCATAGTCAACACGATTCCTGCCTCCAAGATCATCTCGGCCATCGAGAAGTCCGAGAATGACAAATGCATCTCCTTCGATCTGGACGAGGTCCTGATCTGCGATGGAAAGAGCGTTGCCGCCGACAGGTCTCCCCGCTTCCCGTTCAACCTCATCTACAGGGAGCGTATCAGACAGAGCATCGGAGCCTGCTTCAAGGAGCTCGGCAGACTCGGTTTCGACATCTGGGTCTACACCGGAAGCTACAGGTCCAAAGGCTATATGGAAGGTCTTCTCAGACACCACAGGGCCAAGGTCGATGGGATCATGAACGGCCTGAAGGCAAAAAGGCCGGGCAGTGGAATCTCAAAGGCCTTCAAGGACAAGTACAAGGTCATAGTTCATGCCGACAATGACAGTGTGGTCTGGATAGACACCGGGACCAGGGAATTCGAGGACATCAAGGTCTCCTCGGACGATGACTGGGCAAGCCAGGTCATTCAGAAGGTCAGGCAGCAGATGTCAGGGAAGGTGACGAGATGAGGAAAGGGTCTTTTGGGAAGGAGTTGAGGATGAGGGTCTCGTTCGATCTGGACGAAGTCATCTTCGTCTCTCCGGAGGACCACAAGACTGAACCTCCACTCAGGTTCCCGTTCAACAGGATATTCAGGGAAAGGGTCAGACTGGGGGCTCCGGCGCTCGTAAAGGAGCTCAGAAGCCAGGGCTATGAGGTCTGGGTCTACACAAGCTCATACAGAAGCACTAGGTACATAAGACGGCTTTTCAGATTGTACGGCATGAGGCTTGACGGGATAGTCAATGCCCAGAGGCACAACAGGGAGGTCCAGGGGAACCGGACCGAGCCGATGCCCACAAAGATGCCTTCCCACTACAGGATCTCCCTGCACATCGATGACGAGAGCGTCTTCGCGGCATACGGAAAGGAGTACGGCTTCGATGTGTTCCCTCTCAAGGCCCAGGACGATGACTGGGCTGAGAAGGTCATTGTTAGGGCCCGCCAGGTCCGTGAAAGGCAGAAACTCACGCTGAAAATGTGAAATTTGAATAATTATCCAATTGGTATTGAATATTTTTCTGCTTTTTGCTTATAATGGGGCATCTTTGGACAGGAGGACATGAAATGAGAAACAATTTTTCAACAGCAATCATGATGTCCTCCATGATGATGCCCTTTGGGGCATAATATCTTTTTTTCACAGTCAAATCACAGATAGTTCAACAGGTCGGTCAGCATACAGGCGTACTGTATCCGCTGATTCAATTCATCGAAAACAATTAACCAGGAAGGAAACAATATGAAGAAAATCATTGCAACATTGCTCATCGCATTCGCCATCGTGTCATTCGCATTCGCAGCCGGAGCCACAGAGGGAAAGTCATCAGGTCCAGTCAAGATCGGGGTTCCTGACGATGCAACCAACCAGGCCAGAGCCATAAAGCTCCTTGAGGCTGCAGGTCTCATCGAGGTTGACCCGGCAGTAGGCTTCTCACCGGAGCTCAAGGACGTCACAAAGTACATCTACAACATCGAGATCGTCCCCACAACTGCAAACACGCTGACATCAACACTGGATGACTTCGGTGCATCCACAATCAACGGAACCTATGCGACATCCTACGGTCTTGTCCCATCCAAGGATGCCCTCCTGATCGAGAAGCAGGATGAGAGCGGCAGCAACCCGTACGTGAACATCATAGTCGCAAGAAGCGCAGACAAGGACAATCCTGTCTACAAGGAGATAGTCAGGGCATACAACTCAGAGGTCTACGCAAAGTACCTGCTCGCCAAGTACAAGGAGGCCTACTATCCATCAGTCCAGTATGTTGATGAGGGAAAGTACAGTCTGGATACGGTCGTTGACTTCATCGACAGCTACAAGTCGGACAAGGCCGGCAAGACAGTCGTGAAGATCGGCGTCTGCGGATCCGCCAACGACTATCTCAACGCAGTCCAGTACCAGCTTGACCAGAACGGTGCGAACGTCTACATCGAGACTGTGGTGTTCGATGCCTACAACCTCCCGAACGAGGCCCTCAACAGTGGAGACATCGATCTGAACGCATTCCAGCACAAGGCATACCTGAACAAGGAGATTGAAGCCAACGGTTACAAGATCGAGGCCATCGGTGACACCCTGATCGCCCCACTGTCCCTCTACTCCAAGAAGGCTTCATCACTTGATGCCCTCAAGGAGCTGGCAGGACTCAAGAACTGACATGCAGGAGAAGTTCATAAGACAGGAGATCGAGAGCAACAGGGGTTACCTTGTTGCTCTCAGACGTTATTTCCACGCACATCCGGAGCTTTCAAGACATGAATTCGAGACCGCAAAGCGCATCGAAGCCGAGCTTGAAAGCTTTGGTCTGTCATGCACCCGAGTCGGTGAGACCGGTGTGTATTCCGAGATCCATGGGGACAACCCGAACGGACGGACCATCGTCCTTCGCTGTGACATAGACGCCCTTCCTATAGAAGAGCAGACGGACTGCGAATTCAGGAGCCGTAACAGGGGCGTGATGCATGCCTGCGGACACGACTCCCACACCGCTGCCCTTCTGGGCGCAGCCAGGTTCCTTGCCTCTCACACCGACATGTTCTCCGGTACCGTCAGACTGAACTTCCAGCAGGCGGAGGAGATAGGCTATGGTGCACGCCTCTTTGTCGATGGCGGCTATCTTGATGGGGCCGACAGGACGTTCGGGATCCATGTGGCCCCTGAGATCGATGCAGGCAAGGTCTCCCTTACACCGGGACCCAACAATGCAAGCGTGGACTGGTTCAGGATCACAGTGAAGGGAAGGACTGCCCACATATCCACACCTCAGAAAGGCGTCGATGCCCTTTTCGTGGCCAGCCAGATCGTGGTTGCCTCCCAGAGCATCCCGTCAAGGCTCTTCAGCCCGGTGGACTCCCTTCTAATAGGGATCGGGAAGCTCGACTCGGGCACGGCCTACAACATAGTCTCCGACCATGCCGAGATGGAGGGTACCATCAGGGCAATGACAGCGGACTCCAGAAGCAGGGCAAAGGAGGCGCTTGAGACGTTGTCCGGATCGATCGCCCGGAGCTATGGGGC
>JAFVFA010000040.1 GCA_017475725.1 Spirochaetales bacterium | reverse complement strand
TGCGCCATTCTTACAGGATAGACCGAGCGGACCTTGTAGGCATCCAGCTCACCATCGGCGAGCTCGCATTCGTTGTTGTCGTTCCAGACACCCTCCACACCGAAGTCAAGGTAGGCTTCATTGAGCTTTCCCTTCCACCATCTGATGGCATCGGGATTATTGAAATCGATGAATGAGGCATCTCCGCCCCAGAAATACTCCACAATGGGTCTTCCGGCATTGTCCTTGAGAAGGTAGCCCTTCTCCACAAGTTCCCCATACCACGGGTGCGTCTTCAGGATTCCGGGCTTTATGTTGAAGGTAAGATGGTAGCCCCTCCTCCTGAGATCATCCAGAAATGCCTTAGGGTCAGGGAACTTGCGTCTGTTCCAGAAGAAGGAATAGCGCTTTCCGTCATCCGCCTTCAGATAACCTGAAGAGACATAGAGCCCTTCGCAGGGCAGATCACGGTCCTCGACATCCCTGAAGAACCTCTCAATCCTCTGCTGGGCATCCCAAGCCTCCGCATAGTTCATGGAGGAACCGAAGTAGCCGAAGGAATAGAGCGGCGGGAATGCAGGTCTTCCTGACAGCGAGCAGTACCCGGTCAGGACCTGTCTGTAATCATCCCCCATCATCACCGCATAGCTGAAAGGCCCATCAACCACCTCCGCAGAGAAGTAGAAGCGGCTTTCGCTGCATATATCGAAGCTTCTGATGCATGGATCCGGGAAATAAAGCCCCACCGCAACCCCTTTTGCCCTGTTGACCTTGAGTAGGAACGGGATTGACTTGTAGAGAGGGTCGGAGTTCTCAGCGTCGTAGCCAAGGGCATCCTTGTTGTACATCCTGACCCTTCTGCCTGTGCGCTCAGGGCTGCCGCCCTTGTCTCCAAGACCGTAGAAGCTGTCTTCCATTTCACGGGCGAACACAAAGCGCCCAATCTTCTCGGAGCTGTTGCCAAGCAGTGAGAACTGCGTCTGGGGTATGACAGTGTCCTTACCTCCAGCCCTGCCGCCATGGACAAGGATGCCGTTTCTGAAGACACTGACATTGCCGTTCACCTTGTCCAGCCTGAGCTCGACGTTGTCAGAATGGAGGACCACATCGTCTTCCAGCTCCTCCATGGAGACATCCAGACAGGAATCGGGTCTGATGAAAATGTAGTCCCTTGCATCCTTGAGCATTGACGGGACCTTGTAGCCAAGGGCATTGTAATCAAAGAGAATGATTTCCCTTGAGATGAATGAGACCGTCAGGGAGCCGTTCTCGAATCTGAATGTGAAATCCCCGCCTTTTCTGTCAATCTCCTTCAGACACCCCAGTGTCCTCTTCATCAGACAACCTCCTTGTGACTCTCATTTTCTATCCCATGCAGGCGAATTTGTAAAGCCGATAAAAAATGGAGCTGCCGAAGCAGCCCCATGAAATAAGGTCTCAGACCGGACTCACTTTATGTTGCCGATGTAGTTGACCTTGATTGTTGATGCCTTTGGCTCTGCGCTTGAGGAATCGCTGTCAACGACGACCTTTCCGTTGTAGATGTCAGCGACGACCTTCTTGTAGTCCTCAAGTGTGAACTTGTCTGACCACTCTGTGCCCTCACCTGTCGGGATTCCAACGTAGTTGGCATCCATGTCGGTTGCTGAAGCCAGGCCGAGGTTTGCGATCTGTCCGACGATTGTGTCCCACTTGCCATCGAGGATGGTCTGGAGTGTGGCTGTTGTCGAAGCATAGAGACCCTTCATTGCGGATGTGACTGTGATGTCATAGCCATATGCTGAGTCGAAGATGGGCTTCTGGTCGACGTCGACGCCGATTGCCTTTGCCTTGACCTTGGAGGCTGCCTCACAGACTGATGTGAAGACACCGCCACCGCAGGCGAAGACGACCTCTGCTCCGTTGGCGTACATGGCATCCATGGCTGCTGTGATGTCAGCATCGCCGAAGAACTGGTTTGCATATGCGAACTGGATGCTTGCATCGACACCGAGCTCTGCTGCTGCAGCATCAGCGCCCTGCACGAAACCGTAACCGTAGCGGATGACTGCCGGGACTGCCATACCACCGCAGAAACCGAGCTTTGTGTATCCGAGCTTGACTGTGGCATAACCGGCGAGATAACCGGCAATCTCCTCCTGGT
>JAFVFA010000009.1 GCA_017475725.1 Spirochaetales bacterium | reverse complement strand
GTTCCCGACGTTCATCGAGGAGCTTGCCCAGCTTGAGGACTATGTGTATGTCTCCGGTGGTCTGCGTGGCGTCTCGCTGCGCCTTTCCCCAGAGGATCTGGTGCGGGCCTGCGAAGGCACATTCGAATCCTTTGTGCAGTGATTATTTCGTGTCTCTATTCATCAAAAAATTTATTTGCTTAATCGTAAATGAATTATTTATAAAAAGTGTCCATCCTTCAAGATAATTTCTGCCAAAAAGCGTCCATTCTTCAAGAAAATACCCCTTTCGCTTCTTTCGTCTTTTGTCGCCTTCTTCGCCCTCATTGCCTTCTTCGCCTCTTTCGCACTTGCAAGACTTATTGTCCACATCGGTATTTGCTGATATCCTCAAAACCATGGATACTCAAGACAGAAGCAGCAGGAAACGGGACTTTCTATTCGCGCTCTTTGTGGCATCGATGGTCATAGTGAACACCCTGGGGACCAAGATCACGACCATACTGGGTGTCCGCGTCTCCGTCGGGATCTTCTTCATGCCGGTCATGTTCCTGATCACTGACATAGTCGGTGAGGTCTACGGACGCAAGGAGGCCTCCAGGTTCGTCAACATGTCCACGATAATGCTGGTGCTTCTGTTCGTCATGATAGGCGTGTGCATAGCCATGCCGCCCAACGAGACATGGAACATGCAGGAGCAGTACGCCGCAGTCTTCGGGTCGTCCCTGCGCATGACAATTGCATCGCTTGTGTCATTCGTCGTGTCCCAGAACGTCGATGTGTTTCTGTTCTCGTTCTGGGGCAAGGTCACAAAGGGCAAGATGCTCTGGGTGCGCAACAACCTGTCAACAATCACTTCTCAGCTGGTGGACACCACCATCTTCGAGTTCCTGGCCTTCTGGCATCTGACGCCTAAGTTCACCACGGGCTTCGTCATCTCGCTCATCATCCCCTACTGGCTGTTCAAGGTCGTCTTCGCCCTTCTGGACACGCCGTTCTGCTATCTGGGGGTCAGGTGGCTCAGAGGTAAAGATCAATCTCAGGATTGAGGCTGTAGCTGGTGCTCCTCCCTCCGGATTCGGACCTGACCAGGATGCCTCTTCCGACAAGGTCCGAAAGATCCCTTGTTGCTGTTGCGCTCTCACATCTCTCAATCTTGCGGTACTTCTCTGCCGTCAGCTTGCCGAAGAAGGTACCGGAGAGCAGTCTGTAGACCATGTTGTTCTGTCTGGCGTTCAGATCAAGGAACTGTCTGCTTGCCATCAGCTGAGTTAGCCTGATGGTCCGCTCGAATTCGGCTGTAGCCTCCAGAACCGAGAAAGTCACCGTGTCGATGTACCATAGAATCCATTTTGTGATGTCCATGCTGGAGCTCTGGTTCTGCAGCAGCTTCAGATGCCCGTAGTAAAGGTTCCTGTTATCGGACAAGGCCTTTGACACACTGAAGTATTTGAATCCCTTAACGGCTTCAGCCTTGGACAGTTCATAGTCCGCAAGTGCTCTGGATATTCTGCCGTTTCCGTCGCCGAAAGGATGGATCGACACAAACCAGAATGATGCAATTGCACTCTTTACCACAGAGGACTTCTCTCTGTCCGAGTTCATCCAATCAATTAGTTCCTGCATTTCTGTTGCAACGCGCTCCGAAGGAACACCTTCATATTCAATGGCTTCGCCCTTGAACGCGTTCCCGCTCATGACATATACGGGACCGGTCCTGTAATGGCCTGCTTTCGGCAGGTGTGTTTGTCGGTGCTGTTTCGGGTTCTCAAGAAGCTTGCGGTTCCAGTCGCATATTCTGTCCTTGCTCATCGGGCTATGGTCCAGAACGGCATCCATCACCACCTCAGAGACTGCTGCCGAATATGGGTCCCTGAACTCCTTGCCTTGGTAATCCAGATCAAGGCGTTTGGCAACAGAACTGTATACTGAATCCACATTGAGCTCCAGGCCTTCAATCCTGCTTGAGCAGAGGGCCTC
>JAFVFA010000039.1 GCA_017475725.1 Spirochaetales bacterium | reverse complement strand
CTGGTCTCCTGATACAAGGATGTGGCCCATGATATCGGGAGCGGTGATGGAATCCCTGACGAATCCAATGGCCTCTTCCGCTGTCATGTTGCTGGCATTGATGTAGTTTGCCCAAGAGTTGCATACCCGCTGTTCGCCGACCAGGTAGTTGGTTGTCACATTCTCCATGGCAATTGTCATGTTCTCAAATGCCTCTGTCTGGGATGTGAGGTTTCTCTTCTGCTCCACACGGACATAGGCCGTGCCAACAGCAAGGATAATCAGAATTATAATCACGTTTCCCAGTATCATCAGCTTTCTTTTCATTGGTTCTCACTTCCTGTTCACCAATATATCAGATTATAAGGCACCATGTTGATAGGATCATTGTCCCTCAGAGAAAAATGCCAATCGAGATTCTGCTGCAAACAGCGTATTCCAGAGGGAAATATTCCTGTTTCTGATGGCTGCCAGAAAAAATTTCAAAATTTTTTATTCTTTGTGCACAAAGCAATAATTTTGAGTTTTTAAGGTTTTGCGCCGAGAAAAAAATAATCTTTTCGACTTTTTCGCCGTAAGGGGGTAATGCGGAGGAAAAGATGAGAAGATTTAACACGTTCTTGTTCGTTTTGATTATCGTTATGCTTCTGGCATCGTGCTCGGAGAACCCGGGGACCACCACCATGAAGCTGGTTCTCTCCACCAAGGTCGAGGAGGGAAGTCGAACACTGCTTCCGACTGACAACACTCTCATAGATGTGACCAAGTACACCGTCAGCGGAATCGGCCCCAACGGGAAGACCTTCACAAAGAGCACGGACAGCAGTTCCGTCGAGATAGAGGGTTTGACCATAGGTGAGTGGACGGTGACAGCGAAGGGCCTCAACAGGGAGGGGACGGAGCTGGTCTCCGGCTCCAGCACCTTCCGGCTGACATCCACCCCTACACCGCAGACAATAGTGCTGGACTCCCTGGTTGGGACCGGTTCCTTCAGCATGGTGCTGGACTGGTCTCTGTGCGATGTCGCAAACCCGAAGATGGAGGTCTTCCTGACAGGGCCCGACATGGATGCCGATGAGGTGATCCTTGACATAACCATGAACACCGACGCCAAGACCGCAACGGTGTCTGAGTCCCTTTCCGCCGGGTCCTACAAGGTTCGGGCCATCCTCTGGGACGGAACCACACAGGTTGCCGGTCTGGTAGAGGCTGTCAGGATCTCGAATGGAATGACGACATCCGGGTCCCATACGTTTCACTTCAACGAGCTGGGGCCGACGACTCTCACCTATTTCAACGACGCCACCGGAAAGCCCTTGAAGGGGACTCTGACTGCAACAAGCAATCCTGAGACCTATCTTGACGGTCTGCAGTACACATTCCAGTTCGCATTCACCGATCAGGCATCGATTGACACGAACGGTCTTTCCCTGGAGTGGTACTATGACGGCAATCTTGTTCAGGTGGTCGACTCCCTCACCACAAGCGGAAGCTCCCTGTCCAGGGTCGTTGGCCATGGAGTGCACAGGATAGATGCTGTGGTCTACAACAAACGTCTCGGAAGCACAGGGTCGGCATCCTTCACCTTCACGGTCGTGCCCAACGGACAGAGCGGGGAGATGGCGCTTCTCAATGACGATGCAGCAGGCGGGATATCCAACATTGATGAGGACACCATCATCTCGTCCCTGCCCGGTGACATGTTCCTTGTCACCACGCCAAACAGCGCTAAGATCTACATCTGCAGCATCTCGTCCGGATCATTCCACGTGGTCAAGGAGTATGGCGCCGACAATTTCGCCTGGCTGGGAAGCCTCAAGCATGTCTTCTCATCCGAGGACTCCAACTACATCGTGGAGACCGACAACAAGGGAGGCACGGAGAACTTCGGTTGCCTTTACTACAACTCCACCAGCAAGACTCTGGAGGATGTTGCAGGCTCAAGGCATGAGGGTGTCGTCTCCTCCTTGGGAATACCGCTCACGAACTTCACTGCAGCGGCGTTCAATGGACCAAGGGGCCTGATCTTCCTTTCGGATGCCGGCACGGCAGGGTATGACTATGCGCTGAAAACCGAAAACAACGGTGTCAGGGTCGTGGGTTCATTCAGGAAGAAGGGAAGCGTCTACTACAACGTGGCTGACATGGACTGCTCCCCAAACGGTTCCTATCTGGTGTCCTGCTCGAGCTCGGCGGCCAAGTTCGTCAGTGCATCGCTGTCAGAGATCGGGACTCCCGCCATCACGAGCGAGTCTCAGGCATCGTCAAGCTCGATCTCCAAGGTCAGGTTCGTCAACAACCAGACAGTTGTGGCAACCAACCCATATGAGTTCACAAGCTTCAAGGTCGTCAACAGCGGTACATACACCAAGTACAAGACGTATGGGATCTCCGTTAATGACATTGCCCAGGACGGAGGCAACTACTTCTATGTGGCCGACAACAGCAGAAGGCTTGTCAGCTTCTCGGTCTCCGGATACGAGATATCCCAGCTCGGCTCCACCACACTTGACAACGCCATAGCACGGATCTGTCTGAGCGGAAAGTATCTTGCGGCCTTGACGTCCGCCAATACTGTTGCACTGTTCGAGGTGATCGAATGACAAGAGGCAGGAGAATTGCTTTGACAGTGCTGCTGATGCTCTGCCTGTTCTCCACCTTCCTGGCCTACGGGGTCGGGAAGATGGGGTTCTCGGCGGATCTTGCGGCGGTGCAGGACATATTTCTTGGCAAGGGGAGCTTCCAGATTGGCCTTGATTTCAGAACGATGCTCTCAGATGAGTTTCAGGTCAGGATTCCAGTGGCTTGTACGGTGAAAGAGGCATCGTTTCTGGTGGAATCCGGGATTATGCTTGTCTATTACCCCTGGGCTCAGGGTCCTTTCATGGGGCTTTCCGTCTTCCAGGCTGGCTTCTCCCAGGGTTCGGAGACGTTGGACAGCCTTGTCAATCTGAACGAGGTCCTTCTGGGTTGGACGTTTGAGTTCGGGCCTGGGCTGTTCGTTGAGCCATGTCTTGCAATAAGGGACCCGTCAGGGACCTTCTCTGACGAGTATTCGCGTCTGAAGGGAACCTTCCCATGCTATACGACATTCAGGGGAAGGCTGATTTTCGGTTGGTGTTTCTGGAGGTGAGTATGAACAGAATAAAGAGGAACTGCAGGTATCTGGGGCATGAGCTTGCAGGATTGATTGCACTGGTCTCGTTTGTCTTCGTGTCATGCAACGTGCATTACAAGCCGTCGTTCAAGGAGTCCATTACTGACGCAAGTCTCAGGTCCCACGTCTCCAGAGTCATAGACGCCCAGATAGAGAACGTGAAGGAGTACCTGGACGAGGATCTCCAGACGGAGATAGATAACCTGGATGCGGGTGCACGTGGTGGAAGCAAGGGCTCCGCGATTGTCGAGAAGACGCTGCAGGAGAGCGGGGGACGCGATTATCTGGACTTCTGCTATGCGGTTGACTTCTCCCAAGCCTCCCTCGATTCGGAGTCCGTGCTGGAGACGGCCAAGAGCATTCTGCCTGAAGCGGAGTACAACGACCTTGTTGAGCGGGTTGACGAGGTCGAGAGGTCGATCACCATCAAGGGAGAGGAGATGGCACGTGCAATCCCACTTAACCAGCAGGCTGCGTTCTACAAGGATCTGAAGATAATGGTCACAAGGGCCATTGTCCTGCTTGTGGCAGGCATAGTGTATGCGTGCATCCCGGACCTGGTCTTCTGGGGCAAGATAAGCGCCGCCTGTGCCATATCAGTCGGAGCCGGTTTCGTTGCAATCTCCATCATGTCCCTCTACGAGTACTACCGTTTCGGAACCGGAGAAGGTATGACCTTTGAGCAATGGTTCAAGGATCTGTTGGAGATCCCGAAGGCTGACTTCGCTCTTACGGCAACGGTGACCGCAATAACGGAGGCAATGGAGGTGAGCCCTGTCGTCACCGGCATAGTCATCTGCATATTCGCCCTCTACAACATCGTCAGCATGGTGAGGACAATGCAGAAGACCTACAATTTCAATGCATAGGCTGCCACGTTGGTTAGGATGGTTCATGTGATATTTGACACCATATATGACACCATAGTAAAATAAGGAGGAATCAACATGTCTCAGTTTGACAAACTGCTTCAACGGATAAGTGCTTTGGATAACAACATGAGATTCAATGAATTGAGGAAAGTGCTTGAAAAGTACGGATATGAGATGAAAGGGCCATCCTCAGGAAGCAGTCATATGACATTCAGAAAGGCTGGCAGAAATCCGATAACAATCCCCAGGCATGATCCTATCAAAAGATCATATGTGGAGAAAGTGAGAGACGTGATTGAAGGAGAATCCGGTGATGAGAACAATTGATTATTACATGAGTCTTCCATACAGGATTGAGGTTGTACCCGATGTGGCAGAGGGTGGGTTCACGGCATGGTATCCTGAGCTTCCGGGTTGCATCACCACAGCTGATACGATGGATAAGATTCTCGAGAATGCGATGGATGCCAAGAGATCATGGCTTGAGGCTGCAATTGCAGACGGAGTTGAAATAAAAGAACCGGTGAAAATGAATGTGGAAGACTATTCCGGCCAATTCAAACTCAGGATTCCCAAAAGCCTTCATATGACCCTTTCAGTCAACGCCAGAAGAGAGGGAATCAGTATGAACCAATACTGCATTTACCTTCTGTCCAAGGCTGAGACAGTTCCGTTCTGACCAACTGATACTAGATTAACATCCTCCACTGCCTCTTCGGTGATACTGGGGCGCACCTGAGGCGGTGGGGGATTTCTTGACATGGTAATCAAAAAATGGTAACTTATGCATGCAATATGAAGTGAAGATGACAAGAATGGCATTGAAAGGTGCAATGAGCCTGCCTAAGAAATCCCAGGAAACATTGGCAAGATTGCTATGCGACATTAGAGATTTCGGACCTGTTCAACCCAGATATGGTCATTTCAGCAAACTAGGAGATTGTCGTTATCATTGCCATCTTGGCTATCGCTGGGTTGCATGTTGGCGACAAGTGAGAGAAGTCTTCCTTATAGAGGTGTACTATGTTGGTTCACGTGAATCTGCTCCATACTGACGGCTTCAATGTTGAGGGAACAATCCCTACAAATCT
>JAFVFA010000038.1 GCA_017475725.1 Spirochaetales bacterium | reverse complement strand
GTGACCTCTCCGTACTCGCCGTTCTCTCCGCGGCCAGGCATCCATGCCTCTATGTCGAACTTCCTGTATGCCGGGGCTCCGAGGTCACCGGTGCAGGTGTCGACGACTCTGTAGGCAAGCCCGAGGCCGGAGTATATCTCCTCCTCTATGGCAAGCAGCTCATCATGGAACCTGTCCGAATCCTCCGGAAGGCAGATTATGAACATCTCGAGCTTGGAGAACTGGTGGACCCTGTACAGACCCTTGGAGTACTGCCCTGCACCTCCGGCCTCCCTTCTGAAGCAGTGTGAGAGACCCGTCATCTTGATCGGGAGCATGGCCTTGTCCAGGACCTCTCCGCTGTAGTATCCGCCAAGGGTTATCTCAGCGGTACCGACGAGCGCAGTCCCCGTCCCCTCCACTGTGTAGATGTTGCTCTCCGCTCCACGCGGATTGAATCCGATTCCCTCAAGGATCTCCTCCTTGGCGACATCCGGAGTGATGAACGGTGTGAAACCATGCCTTGTGACAATGCCCATGGCATAGTTTTCAAGTGCCATCTGCAGAAGTACGGCCTCGTTCTTCAGATAGTAGAACTTCGGTCCGCTGACCTTCGTTCCTGTCTCGAAGTCAATCAGATCAAGCTTCTCTCCAATCTGGACATGGTCCAGCGGCTTGAAGTTGAACACCGGCGGCTTTCCGACATATTTGATGGCTGTGTTGTCCTTGTCTTCCTTCCCTACAGGTGCCTTCGGATGGGCATAGTTCGGGATCTGCCTGATTATTGTGTTGAAGTCCTTGTCAACCGTCTCCAGCTCGGCCTCTGTGGAGGCGATCCTCTCCTTGATCTCACGTCCCTCTGCTATCAGTGCCTGACGGGCATCGTTGTCCATCTTGCCCTTCATCCTCTGGGCATTCTCATTCCTGGCGGCTCTGAGCTCCTCGTCAGCCTTCATCAGCTCCGACCTCTTGTCCTGCAGCCTGATGGCCTCGTCGACATCGACCTTCATGTTGCGGTCCGCAATGTTCTTGGCGATCTCGTCACGCCTGGACTTGAGCTCTCTGTAATCTATCATCTTGAATACCTCTTCTTCAAAAAAGAATCACCTAGACTATAATACAATGAGGGAATGCTTTCAACATGGCTCGCGTAATGAATGTACCTTTTGGCCCCAAACGTGCTATCCTTTCTGCCATGAAGATCAACATTGTCCTTTTCCAGCCGGAGATACCCCAGAACACAGGCAACATCTCACGCACATGCAGTGCAACGGGAAGCGCCCTGCACCTGGTCCATCCGCTTGGATTCTCACTGGACGAGAAGCACCTGAGACGGGCGGGACTTGATTACTGGGAAGGACTTGAGATTCACGAATATGCAGACAATGATGCCTTTTTCTCTCAACATGGGAGTGAAAAAATATTCTATTTCTCCCAAAAGGGACATCAGAACTACTGGGACATAGACATTGTTGATGGGACTGGCAAAGAGGTGTGGCTTGCCTTCGGCTGTGAGTCCAAGGGCCTTGACGAGGACCTTCTGCTGGCCAATGCACAGACATGCGTCCGCATTCCGATGCTTGATGGCAAGAGATCGCTGAACCTCTCCAACGCCGTTGCGGTTGCAGTCTACGAGGTTCTCAGAAGGACCGGCTTCTCGGGACTCAGGACTGAGGGGCGTCTGAATTCCCACAGCTGGGAGGATGCGCATGCGTAAGGCCCTTGCATCGGTTCTGGTCATCCTCTCCCTGCTTGCGTTCCCCGTCTTCTCCTCAGGAGTGGACACCTACTGCTTTGACCTTCTGACGGAGACCGAGCAGCTTGCCTACCAGGCCCTCCATGACTGTCTGATCCATCTGATAACAAGCTGGAACTGCGGATCCATGTCACCTGAGACCATCCAGAAGGCATTCGACTGTCTGCTTATGGACCATCCGGAGATATACTGGGTGAACGGCTACACGTATGTGACAAGCTATCTGAGGAACAGCATCACAGGCCATAGGGTCGAGTTCACCTACAACCTGGACAGACAGACGATACTGGACACGAACCAGGCAATAGAGCAGTCCATAATGGATATCGCCGGCCAGCTGGACAGCATCGATCAATCATACGAGACCGTCAAGGCTGTCTATGACTACATGATAGGAAACTGCTCATATGACGAGCTGAACCTGGACCAGAGCCTCTGCTCGGTGATGCTTGACAGAAGCGGTGTCTGCGCATCCTTCTCCAAGGCGTTCGAGTTCATGATGCAATGTCTGGGCATCCCCTGCACTGTGGTCTACGGCAGGCTGACGCAGAGCGAGGGAATGCTGAACACCACGCTCGGCCACGAGTGGAACATTGTGCAGATCAACGGGCAATGGTACCACGTGGATGTGACAAGCGGCATCGCACTCACAAAGGAGAGCGGAATCCCGGATTACCGCTTCCTCTGCACAACCACCTCCGACATTCTCAGGACACACACAATAGAGAACCCCGTCCCCATCCCGGAATGCAACGCCACTGACCTTGAGTTCTACACATACCATGGGCTCAGCGTGGAGACATACTCAAGGGAGGCTGTGGCGACATGCATGCTCAGGGCGATGGATCTGGGCTACGGTCCTGTAGTCAGGTTCATGAACTACCACGCCTTCTCCGATGCCATAGAGGACCTGTTCACCAACGAGGGGATATTCAAGGCCATAGAGGAGGCCACTGGACAGGTCGTGAGCTCCGTGGATTACACGATAGACGAGGAAGAGCTGATTCTTAGGCTGTACGACTGACGTTTGCAATTGCAGAAAAACGCTTTTGTTATTACTATTGAGTTGTGACCCACAAATATTCGATCGCCAGCAGGAAACAGGACATTGGAAGACTCATCAACCAGCTCCACAGGGAGGAGTTCCTTGCCGTGGGCATAATGGACACGGGAACCCCTGAGGATCTGATGGAGACGCTTGACTGGTTCGTCGGCAATTTCAACTACTGCCTTCATGTGGTGTCACAGAATGACCGCTTCAACGTCGATGAGATGCAGAACAAGTATCCGGATGTGACCTTCATAATCTTCCCTAAGGCTCCTTCCTTGGCGGAAAGGGTCAATGCTCTTGCGGATGTCTGCATGACCACGTACTTCCTCACAATGAGAAGCGACACGAACCTTATGAACTTCGACTGGAAGCCCCTTGAGGCCAAGATGAAGGAGGACGAGCACCCCGCCATGATCTGCCCATGGATCTTCAACAAGAGCAACGAGAAGATCCCGACCATCAGGGCCCCACACATCCAGGACAAGGAGGTCAGTCCGCTCTCCTTCATGCCCAGCGGCGGATGCCATGAGAACCTCTACCCGTTCCTCGGGATAGGTCTCTATGACAGAGCTCTGTTCCAGAGGCTCAGAGGCTATGACGAGGAGATCTCCGGTGCGTACTGGCAGACACTTGACTTCGGAGTCAGATGCTGGCTCTACGGCTATCCGATCTACACTATGAGCGACATCGCAGTGCTCTTCTATGCGAAGCAGTTCCTGATAGAGGACAGAACGGAGCAGCAGGGTTTCGAGAGGTTCTACTCAAAGGCCCTGTCCGTCCACCAGGTGAAAGGCAGGACCTATGTGAGAAAGGGGTCCAGAATGTCCAGCAGAGTGATCAACGAAGAGGTCAAACCCAGGATCAAGTCCTACAGGACGGACTTCGCGACCCTCTGCGAGAACTGGAAGAACCCTGAATGATCAGCTGAGCTTGGAGCTCTTTGCGTTGTACTTTGTAACGTTGAGGACCGTCTCACCGTCTATCTGAAGAGCACATGGTCCGTCGAATTCCACAGTGATGTCATAGCCCTCTATAACCTGCACCTGCTTTGTGTGCTTGACGTGCTCTCCCTTGAAGATGCTCGGGAAGATCATCAGTGTGTGGAGCTTGCCGCTTCCGTGGAAGACCACCAGGCTGAGCTTGCGGTCCTTGTTGAGCCTGTCCTGTTCAGGGGCACAGTCCATTCCGCCTCCGTAGTATCTGCCGTTCATGGCAGGTGCCAGCCAGACCTTCCTGAAGCTGTAGCTCTTGCCGTCGACAGTAACCTTGGCGTTCCTGGGCTTGAACTTGCCCAGCAGACCCTTGATGGCTATTGATGTGTAGTTGATGTCCTGGACTCCGGAGGCATGAAGCTGGTCGGCGACCTCGCAGCAGTATCCGTCTATTCCGTATCCAATGCCGTTGATGAAAAGGCTCCTCTTCCCGTTGACAGTCACGGAAGGCAGGTCCTTCAGATACTTGTTGATCAGATACGGACCCTTTGAGGCATCGAGTTCAAGGTCATTAAGGAAGTCGTTTCCCGTACCACCTGCATAAAAATAGACCTCATTGCCGAATTCCAGGCCATTGATGTCATTTACAAAGTGGTTGAGGCTTCCATCTCCTCCGACCAGGACAATCTTTGCATCCGCACCGATCCGGGCGATGAACTCCGCATAGTCCCTGATCTCCAGAACGCTCTGGTACTTCAGCTCCTCCCCCTTGAGGATTTCATCAAGCTTTCTGGCTGTGGCCTCACCAGTGCCGCCTCCTGCCTTTGGATTGAAAAGAATGTAGTACATGTTTTCTCCTTGTTCACTGTCCGAGTTCGTTTCGGATCAGAGCCTCGACCCTTTCGCTGATCTCAACAGGTCTGTGGCTCCTGATGTACTCGACATCAAGCACATCGACAATCTTTATCTCTATCTTCGCGCCGCCCGGGAACGGGAAGCGTTTCGCTACCTCTTCAGTACCTCTGGTGACAGCAACGACGACGGGGACCTCCGCCTGCTTCGGGATCCTGAACATGAAGCCATGGAAAGGCCCGAGCTTTCCGTCCTTGCTTCTGGTACCCTCCGGATAAAGACCTATGGAAGCCTCTCCCGATCTGAGGATGTCCACAGCTGCGGACACTGTCTCAAGGGCCTTCTTCGGGTTCTCTCTGTCTATCTCCAGAAAGCACATCTTCCTTATTATCTTCCCGAAGAAAGGGATCCTGAAGTTGCTTGGCTTTGAGATGAATCCGATTCTGTAGGCTGCCATTTTGTACAGTATGACCATTGGGTCGAATCTTGACACGTGGTTCGCAACATAGACGAACCTGGTGTCCTTCGGAAGCTTCTCCTTCCCGACAAGCCTCACATGCGACCTTGTGAAGAAGAAGGCACCCCAGCATGTGATTCTGGCCATGAACCTGGCAAAGGCATGGCTTTTCCTGTAGACACGGTTCTTGATCGGAAGGCTGTAGAAGAAGCATGGCAGGAACCACAGCATGATCAGCGCAAACATTGCAAGAAGGATGTAAAGGATCACTCTCAGAAAAACCATCACCATACCCGATTCAATTGTCTTTGACAAAGATTACCATAATGTGTAAAACAAATTCCACGCTTCGATTTACTTTTTAGTAGACTTCAGCCGAAATACGCAAAAAAACAGGAGGCTTTCACCTCCTGCAGATCATTTCTTGTTCTTCCTGCGCTCCTCATCACGCTTCTTCCTTTCCTCCGAAGCTCTGATGAAATCGGCGAATGTTCCACCACCGGAGGAACTCCTGCTCTCATAGGAAGAGAACTCACGCCTTTCCCTTTCACTTCTGCGGTCATCACGCTTCTTCTCAAAGGTCCTTCTGTTGTCTCCGTCCCTGTTCTGATGGAAGTCATTCCTTGGTCTGTAATGGCTGGGCTTGACGATCTCTGTGACGGTCTCCCACTTGACCTGTGGGGTTGCCTTGGCCACAACCGCCTTGACTGCGCTCTTGCGGATCACGATGGTCTTCTTGCCTGCTGTCCCCGGTGTTGCGGTTGCAAGGACCCTCTTGGTCGGTGAGGCGCTTGCATGTGTAGGCACGACCTCGGACGGGGCGACCTCGACTCTCTTCTTGACCTCCATCTCCTCATATCCACATGAGAATCTCTGGCAGACATGGTGGACGCGCTCGTACTCGTCTATGACATTCATCATAGGCCAGCCGCAGTAAGGACAGAGCCTTGTCTTTTCACCCATTAGATTCGTATCGAATTTCTCACGGTTAAGAACTACCTGATTCACAAGATCCGTGGCATTTTTCTTGATATCCTCGATGAATGGAGCCTCCGTTTCCGTTCCATGTGCAATGGAGAACAGTCTCTGCTCCCACTTCCCTGTCAGGTCGGCGCTCTTGAGCTGCTGCGGTACAAGTCTGACAAGCTCACGTCCCTTGGCAGTCGGGACAAGCTCCTTTCCCTGCCTCTCAATGCAGTTGTTCTGGATAAGCTTCTCTATGATGTCAGCCCTGGTGGCAGGTGTTCCGAGTCCGTTCTCAAGATGGCTCTTCAGCTCTGCATCCTCGACGAACCTGCCTGCATGCTCCATGGCGAAGAGAAGGTCGGCTTCGGTGTATCTGTCAGGTGGAAGCGTTGCACTTCTCTTCAGGACAACGTCCCTGATCTCAAGCTCCGTACCCTCCTTGAGGTTGAGGATCCCGAGATCCCCATCTCCGTCGTCCTCCGTGTTGACAGCACTTCTTCTGCCTACGTCCCTGGCGACATCACGCCATCCCTGCTTCACAGGCAATGTCAGACGGGTGACGAAACGCTCACCCTCGACCTCGATCTCAACCGTTGTGGTCTTGTACTCATAGTCCGGCGACACAGTCTCGAGGAACCTTGTGATGATCAGCTCCCAAAGGGCCTTCTCAGAGCTGGAGAGCTTGGTCACATCGACCTTCTGCTCCGTCGGGAGCAGTGCATGGTGATCGCTTACGAGCTCATCGTTCACAAGTCTGGAGAGGTCGGTCCTGATTCCGTTGCGGAGGAAACCTGAGGCACGGAGCCCGAAGGCAGTTGCGCTCAGTGCCGCCAGACGGTCAGGGATGGTCGGTACTATGTCAGCTGTTATGTAACGGCTGTCGGTTCTTGGGTAGGTGACTATCTTATAGACCTCATACAGCCTCTGGAGGGTGTCAAGCGTCTCCTTGGCCGAGAAGCCGAGTATGCTGTTTGCGTCTCTCTGGAGTTCTGTCAGGTCATAGGC
>JAFVFA010000037.1 GCA_017475725.1 Spirochaetales bacterium | reverse complement strand
TCTCCCAGTTCGAGAATACCACAAATCTCGGCACCGGCAAAGGTATTCGGCTGTACATCAGAGGGTTGTACCCATTCTCTGCGCAGTACCTGTCGTAGAGACCCACAAGATAGTCCAGCATCCTGAGCGGCATGTTGGGGCTGGGGCTTGACTGGTGCTCGAAGATGGACAGAGCCCCGTCCAGTATGAAGGAGACGTCGTTGTGCATGCTCACATACAGCACATTCTCCAGTGTGTTGATCTCAATCGCGCTCGGGTCTTTGTAGTCGGTTCCATTGATGGCGTTGTAGAGCTCAAGTGTCCATTCCTTGCGCTCCTCCTTGCCGAACAGGAAGATGAAGAGCCTGTCCTTATACTGTCGGTTTCCGGTGATGAAGTTGTCAGACATAGTGTCCTCCGTGAGAATTGATGTGCAGCCCATGCGGGCCGCACATACCCTTACGCGGAAAACATTGAAATTATTATTTTTTTCTGAGACCGTTCACGGAAAACAGGTCTTCAAACCATTGTCTGCAAAGCAAATAAAAAATTTCAGATTTTTTAGGCACATAAGGTCTGCGAAAGCCGATGAACCGGATTGGCGACATCAGACCTAATCTCTGAATATGTCCAGAGGCGTCTCCAGGTCCGGGGCCTCAATGCCCATGACCTTCAGGAATGTCGGTGCCTCCTGCAGCATGCTGGCCTCTGTGATGGTTCTGTGGGCTATGTTGGGCCCTGCGGCCATGAAGATGGGCTTGGGAGACTTCTCCGGCATGTGGCCATGGGTCGAACAGCCATGGTGGTCATCCACGGTCAGCCTGGTCTCAATTTCGGTCCCTATGGCGTTTGAGAACTGCGTGTGGGCATCGCTCTCCACCATGAAACTGAACGCACCGAAGGTTCCGTAGCGCTCTCTGAGCTCTTCCTTCGTGAAGACCCTCTCTATTCCGGACTCGTCACCCACCTTGGACTGAAGGTACTCAAAAGCCTCACTCTCGGCCATACCATTGACATATATCTGTGCACTGTGACCGCACTCGTCCGCCACAAGCCGGTCGCCCTTGCCGTCCCGTCTGAAGACCTCGTTGAGGGCTATCTCGCGGTCAAGCTCGTTGTGCCCGTGGTCGCTGAGGACGACGAAGACGGTGCTCTCGAAGGTCCCGGCATCCCTTGTGGCCTGGATCAGGTCCCCGACCATCCTGTCAGCCAGACGGACCATCTCAAGGGTCTTACTGCTCCGGATTCCCGTGTGGTGCTTGTAAGTGTCCACGCACGCAGGGTGTGTGAAGAGCACATCAGGCCTGAAACATCTGAGGATCTCACACGCGCAGGCTGTGGAGAAAAGGTCCTCCTCCGGCTGGCTCTTCAGGTCGAGCATTACTATATGTTCCTCTATTATGTCCTTCAGGATTGGTGATGAATTGTCAAGATAATAGCCCAGAATATCATCTTTTATTAATGTTTCAGAGGTAATCTCAGGAATCAGGTAATCAATTCTATCAAAACCATTGGCGGTTACAGGCCAACGGCAGCTTGCAACCGTCTTTCCGCACCCTTTCAGACAATCTATAACCGATCTGCTCTTCAGATCGGAAAGGTCATTGAACCAGGGCCTGCCCGGCTTGCTGAAATCCTCGTTGGAGACTATCCCGTGGACTCCTGGGGTGCGCCCAGTGATTATGGTTGCATGGCATGGATGCGTCAGAGACGGATAGATCCCGTTGATGTTCGGTATGTACGCACCCCTTTCCCTTATGCTGTCCAGATTCGGGGTATCACCGGCCCTTCTGATGTCATCGTCCGTCAGGGCATCTATGCTGATTACAACCAGTCTTCTATCTTTTGGCATAGCCAAGAGTCTCCCTCTCGACGAACTCGACCGGAAGCTCCTTGTGCCTCTGGGTATCCTTTCCGTCTATCAGAGAAATCAGAGAATCAACGCATGCGCTTGCGATCCTCTTGAAGTCGCAGTGCATTGTGGTGAGCTTCGGGCTCAGGTACCTTGAGATGGAGATGTCATCGAAGCCTATCACGGACACATCCGCCGGGATGGAGTAGCCCAGGTCCTTGAGTGCGTTCATAGCACCTATTGCCATGATGTCGTTGGCTGCGAAGATACCCGTGGGTTTGGCCCCCTCCGAACTGTAGATTGCGCGTACCTCCTCATAGGCGCGCTGCTCATCGAAGTTGCAGTCTATCTCCGTCAGCCTGTCCAAACTCTCCTGGAACTTAACCTTGGCGGAGGAGACCCCCTCATGCCTGTGCATTGCAGGGAGCCTGTGCCTTCCGCAGCCAAGGTAGAGGATGTCCTTGTGGCCGTACTGCACCAGTTTGGATATGGCGAAGAAGGCAGACGCCTGGTCATCCATGTTCACCACAGCCACGTTCGAGCGGAACGAATCCCTCTCCTGGTTGACGAGAACAAGCGGATAGTCCCGTTCGGCCAGGTCAAGCACATCCCGGTTCCCAGTGTCGTAACCCAGCAGGATTGCCCCGCTGACCATTCTGCTGGCCAGGATATGCTCGATTGAACGTATCTCGTCATCCTCGCTGGTCAGCTGGACCAGGGTCTTGTAGCCCCTTTTCTGGGCCTCGCTGACAACAAGGTTGATCATCTCTGTGGCGAAGTGGCTTGTGATGTTCTCGCCGGCTCCGGAGTTCGACTCGGAGTATGCGGAGAACAGGCCTATTATCCGTTCAGGCTTTCCCACAAGGCTCCTGGCGCCGCTGTTTGGCACAAAGTTGTACTTCTCTATGTATTCGCGCACCTTCTGGGCGGTCTTCTCAGACACACCTCCGGCTCCGTTTATCACCTTCGAGACGGTGACCCTAGATACACCAATCAGCTTGGCCAGTTCCTCTGTTGTCATATGCAATGCCCTTACATGCCACAACTTATGTGGCTATGGTAGTGATTATATCCTGTTCCCATGAAATGTTGCATAGCATATTGGTAGGATTTTGCATATCTTTTTTTCGCAAATTCGCTTTCTTTCGCATCTGCATCACCCCAGATGCGGACCTTGCCCTCCTCCTTGTAGTAGAGCATGATCTGCTCGCCCGGCCGGTCAATGACCTTCCCCTCCCTGACAGTGCTGCCCTGTCCCAGGTATGCAAGGTCGTTGCCCTTCGCATCGAAGACATGGCCGTAGTTGCGGCCAGTGCTCTCGTCGGCATAGAACTCGTGGTAGCCGTCACCGTCAAAGTCCACAGGCATGAACTCGCTGGCCTTGAACGGGAAGACATCGTGAAGCTCCTCTCCCGTGAAGGCATCGAACAGGAAATCCTCTGGCTCGACATCAACTATGGAGTGGTTGATTACCTTTCTTGTGATCCTCATGGCCATGGAGATCCTTCTGTGGTCAGGCTCCACAATCGCCTGCCAGCCGTTGTGCATGTGCCCGTGCGAAGGCACCGCCGTCCAGTATCTGTTGCCGTGGTCGTCGAAGGTGACAACCCTCGGCTCCCCCTCCTGCTCGTAGTCCTCGCGGATCGTGTAGATGAACCTCCTTCCGTCCTTGTCCTCGAACGGCACAACCACATCCGAATGTCCCAGATACCGGCCCTTGTCCGCACAGAACAGCTCGTGTCCATCATCCAGACTTATCAGCCTCTCTCCCCAGAAAAGCTCGTCCACCCCGTCGTCGTCGAAGTCAAGGACAGGGCAGAGATGGCTTGCACGTGCCCCCTTGTCATCTGCAGGGATCAAGATGTCCCACCGTTTGACCAGCTCCCCGTCCTTGAGGTTGTGGCCCTGAAGGTACATGTTGCGGTAGGTCCCCTGCGCGCACACCAGAACCGGTGTCCCGTGGGCATAGCCGCCCGTGATGTAGAAGCGGTAGGAGTGGGACATGCTGTCATCGATCGTGTTGTCGGGCCACTTCCACTGTCCTGTCGTCTCTCCGGTGAGGGGATCCACCCTCTCCAGGAACCTTGCGTTCAGGCTGAAAGGAAGGCGCGGGTTAAGGTTGTTCAGGAACCAGATCTCATCCACCCCGTCCTGGTCCAGATCGAAGGAGATGAACGGCACGTACCAGACACCGGGGATCTCACCCGGGCCCAGGTCCCGCATCCAGAGCCTCTTGCCGCCCTCGGTGTACAGAGCCATCTTGAGGGTGTCAGTCGGGTACTCGAACAGCTCCGGCCATGGGTCGATGTTCCCCTGGGTTGAATAGACGAAGAGAACACCAGGCTCCCTGCCCTTTCCAAGCGCCACAGGGACGGATCTGCACTGCCCCAGTTTCATGCCAAGATCATATTCGTGCAAGCATTGTATGTTCATTCCCTCACTCCTTGTCCAGCCAGATGGGGTTTGACCATGCGGTCCTTCCGCGTGCATCGGTGCACTCGCAGCGGATGAAGGTCTCCGGTTCCTTGAGCTTTGTGTGGAACTCCGTCACATGGCGGCCGAAGATCCTCTGGTACGGTCTCCATTTGCAGCAGATGTATATCTTCTCGCACGGAGAGCACTTTATGTGCACCATGTCATCCTCTATGTAGAAGTCGTAGATCTCAGGGCCTTCCGATGTGTAGAAGCTTCCTGTGTGCAGGGCCTCCATTATGGCCTGGGGGCTTCTGTCCCTGGCCTTCACCACAGTGAATCCTCCGAAGGAATCGCTGTACATGGAATCGAGCGGTGCATGGTTGTGGTTGTCATCGCTGCCGGTCGCCCACAGCCGGTCTCCACGGAAGAGCATCTCTGACCAGAAGACGACACCCTTGCCCATGTTCTCAAGCCAGTCAGCATCGTAGTTCATGATCTCGATGGCCTCGAACGGGGTCTCGGCACCGAAGTCCCCAACGTTGGCCATTGACCAGTGCGGATGGTTCAGCTGCACGAACACGCCCTTCCGCTTCATCTCATATGCGAACTCCATTCCGCATTTTCCGGTCCTCTCCTTGAGGTGCAGGACATCACCGTCCTTTATGCCGTCGACCTCGTCGGCCCAGAGATACTGGATGTGGATGTCCTTGTCCGTCTCCGAGGAGTTGGAGTACTGTTCGAACCCCTGGATCATGGTGAAGTTCTCATCCGTCATGTGTCTTGTGTCGGTGTAGATGTCATGGTCCGTCACAGCCAGGAAGTCATAGCCGTGATGGACGTAGGCCTCCTTCATCTCCTCAGGGGTGAGGGATCCGTCCGAATTGGTTGTATGGCTGTGGAGATTCCCCTTGAGCCAGACAGCATTCGGATCCTGCAGAAAAATGGTTCGTTTCATACCGAAGCCTTCCTTTCAATCACCACCGCATTTCAGCATGCCAAGGCCTGCTCCTCCTTTATGCACGTGGCGCTGTTATCATTTTAACACCTGTTAATTTAAAAAAGCAAGCTAAAGCATAAAAAACTTATCCTTTCTATGTAAATATATTTGTTTTTGACACAATTGCATGCAATGCAAACAAAAGCGAATTTTTCCTTGACAATCCGAAAAAACGGGATAAGAATAATTTATGTTAACACGTGATAAAAACCTAGGAGACACAGTTCATGGATCAAAAGGAAAAAGCTGAGAAGCTGCTCTGCAAACTCAGAGACTCCCTCTTCTATGTCGATGATTCATATATAGAGAATCTGCATAGACTGGGCTGGTCCGACAAGGAGGCTCAGAGTCTTGCCGCATGGGACTGGCCGCATGGGATAGGTCTGTTCGGGACATGGAAGCAATACACCTTCACAGAGAACCCGGAGCTGCTCTCCTTCCTCTGCTCCTGGTATGACTCCAGGCTCAGCATTGGGCTGCCTCCCAGGAACGTAAACACGGTCGCCCCCTTCCTGACAATGGCCTTCCTGTACGAGAAGGTCGGCAAAGAGGAATGGAGAAAGGTGATGGTCGACCTGTCAACGTGGATCATGACGGAGATGCCACGCACCCCCGAAGGCGGGATACAGCACAAGCATGCCGAGCTCGACAACCACGGGGACCTCTGGGACGACACCCTGTTCATGACCTGCCTATTCCTGGCCAAGGCGGGAAAGGTCTTCGGTAGACAGGACTGGGTCGACGAGGCAACCTACCAGGTCCTTCTTCACATGAAGTACCTGATCGACAACAGGACGGGCCTCTGGTACCACGCCTGGAGCTTCGACAACAGAGACAACTACGCGAACGCCCTCTGGGGCAGAGGGAACTGCTGGGTCACGGTGTTCATACCGGAGTTCATAGACATAGCGCAGCCCTGCCAGCCCGTGAAGAGGATGCTGATCAACGCACTTGAGCAGCAGACGGACAGCCTTGTCAGATACCAGGATCCCTGCGGTCTCTGGCACACCCTGATCACAGACCCGACCAGCTACATGGAATCGTCTGCCACAGCAGGCTTCTGCGCCGGGATCTTCAAGGCTGTGCGCATGGGCTACATCAGCAAGGACCACCTTGAGTCGGCCAGAAGGGGTCTGGAGGCCCTCTACAACGAGATAGACGGGAACGGGACCGTCCAGCATGTGTCCTATGGAACCAACGTGGGGCATGACCTTG
>JAFVFA010000036.1 GCA_017475725.1 Spirochaetales bacterium | reverse complement strand
TATCACCTTTCTCACCTTGTGGACCTTGAGGACCAGTCGAGCCTGTGTCTCCCTTTTCTCCTTGGGGACCTTGGGCTCCAGTGTCGCCCTTGTCACCTTTATCGCCTTGAGGTCCCTGCGGACCGGTGGAACCGGTATCTCCTTTCTCGCCCTGAGGCCCCTGTGCACCGGTATCGCCCTTATCGCCTTTGGATCCAGTGTCCCCATAGACACCGATCAGAGCTGTGGTGACCTTAGTCGTTCCATCGGAATAGGTGATGGTCTCCTTCTGCCACAGATACTTGTCGGTTGAAGAGAGAATCGGGATTGTGGGCGATGTCACGGATGAAGGTTCGCTCTGGGTCGGGGTCACGGCATATCTGTAGACAATCGAGGCTATTCCTGTTCCGGCAGCGCCATCCTTGCCCTTCAGGTTGACTGAAGGCTTGTCGGTGGTGCGAGGGTACAGTTCACGATCCAGATTGAAGACGGAGATGCCTACCGCTGAATAGGATATGACATCGGATGAATCGGACAATTCCTTGGCGATCAGAAGAACGTTCACATCAAGACCAGAGAACACGTTGTCATGGAGCCGTACTATAGTCCCGAGAGCTATATCCTCCCTCAACATGAACGTGTAACGGGATGAGCAGAAGCGGTTGTAATCGGAAAGAAGATTTGCATGCCTCTGGGCAAGTGTCCGGTTGTGGACGTAGTCCAGTTCCTCTGAAAGCACATTGTTTCCAGATCCGCTTCGGACGATCCCGTCCGCCCTGTGGAACACAATGTCACCGTATGCATCGAGCCTTGTGACGGATTTTGCGGCATTCGAGCCGTTATGCACATTGATACAGACATACGGACCACCGGCTGAGGTGATCGAGCAAGTGACGCCACTGGGTCTTTCGGATGTGCAGGTGACATTGGTGACCGCAATGATGTCATTTGAGCCCACGATATCGGTCTCGGAGGCTGCATTGCAGGCTTCGACCAGAGCCGGTTCACGGAACTCGTCTGCAAGTTCTGCGTTCCATTCGGTTGCAGTATAGATTTCCGTACCGTCGAAATGGCCGCCTGAGGGAATCTCCATGTTGCAGTACTGGTGGGCATCATCCTTTCCTGTGATGTTGCGGTATACCAGATAGTCTGCAGCTCTGCCTATTTCAGAGAAGGAAACACGGGAACAGTCAATTTGTCTGATGCTTTTTGAAAGGCTTACGGCATTGCCGGAAGAGCATACAAGATCATCTCCGTCCAGTGTTCTGGCTCCCGAGACGGAAGAACAGTCGATTTTGAAAAGGTCGAGCCGTCCCAGATTGTCAAAGACATATACATATCCAAGCTCATAGAGCATCTGACTCAGGATATCCCGGCAGGACTGCGAAGCCTCTACAACTTTGAGGACCATGTCGGAAAGTACCGGAATAGAAGGGGACACGGTAATCCCTAATGCAGAACAGACAGCCCTTATGGCAGAATCAGCCGTACAATCGAAAAGGTGGTGGCCGGTGGATATGAATGGCCTTGTCAGAAGTCTTGTGCCGACACCTTCCAAAGTGATGCTGAAGGACTGCTCTCCATGCTCAGTGAGAGTCCAGCTGTGGTTTGTTGAAAGGTAACCTGTGTAGATTGTAGACTGGCCATTCATTAGGACGGCATGGACATCCTTGTCGGTGCTGATTATGTCCGCAATTGACGGACAGTCGCGGACAAGCTGAAGCGATATCTGATCACTTGAACTTTTCAGACCGTCCAGTAGTTGGAAGCGGAACCTGACGGAGCCTTTGATTATGTGCCGGGTGTCCAGTTCCTGCTCCGTTTCCGCTATGTTTGTGTCCTCGAATGAGAGGATCAGCTTCGGTTCCGTCAATGTCATGTCGTCACTCCGTAGTATTCGAGGTTCTCCCATTCGGAGCGGATCATCCTTGCGAATGCCCTCATTCCTCCGTCCCCGACAACCGGCGCCTCCTGGTAGATGTTGATGGTCACATGGGTTGCACCCTGATAACCGGCGGACGAGACTGCAGTCGCCGTCGAAGTTGACACAGTACCGGATGAAGGCTGCTCGAATGCGGCGTCAATTTCGTTCCACTTGCCTTTGATGTATGAGCTGTAGCTTCCAGGGCTTCCGGGATCGTTCATCCTCAATCCCGCGAAGGGCTGCCATCCGAACAGATCCAGTCCCGCCAGCCAGTTCATGAGCGTCGCCACCCAATGCTGGAGGGTCTGTATCACATACTGGATTGTTCCCGTGACCGTCACGAACACCTTCGCAAATACCTTGAATATAGGTGTCAGGGCCTGAAGGATATTCGAAATCACGCTTATGACAGGCGTCAGTGATGAGCTTATCACCTGTATGATAGGTTTCAAAACAATGCCCAAAATATCGAATACTCCCATCAAAAAGTTGGCAGAGTCCCTCACTAAGGGCATCAAATCCTCAAACACTGGTATCAATATTTCACCGATCACGCGTCCAAGTTCTTTCAGCGGTTCAATGCCGAACTGCACGAACTCATTGAGTATCGGACCGAGTGTCTCCGACAGTCCCTGGAACACGTATTCAAGTGCGGTAGCAATCGCTCCGAGAAGCGGTCCCATTGTGGCCATGTTCTGCGCAAGCTTCCCAGCCACCTCACCTGCCTGTCCGAGACTGGATGTCATGGAGGATATGATAGAAGCACCGAAAGCCGAACCCTGTTCAGTTGTCGCTCCGGTCAGTTTGGAAGCAAGGCTGCCCAACTTGTCTCCGAGCGTCTGAAGAAAGGTTTTCGTGCCATTCTCCACCGCATCCTCGACATCCTCGATTGAATCAAGCACAGGATCGATTGAAGTGGAAATGTCATCGGCATGATCAGACAGAAATCCCTGGAACCATGTGACGAAGCCGGAAACGTCATCCCCGAACATGTTCTCAAAGGCAGAGGATATCTTCCCCCACTCCTCGGACCAGCCGTCCTTGAGGTCACCGAATGCCTGCGCTCCCCAATCCTTCAGGAAAGACCCGATGGATGAGAACGAGGTCTTTGCGGCTTCGTAGTATTCATCCGATGTCTTTGCGGTCCAGGTTGCAAGTTTCTCCCCGATTGTCGTGGAACTGTCTGCAGACCACTTCTCGATGGTAGGAGAGAGCAGTTCATTGATCTCTGCAACCATCTCGGCACCGATTTCCTTGACACCAGACAGTCCCTGTTTCGCCGATGCAAAATATGCATCTGAAACAGAGCGATAGCTGTCAGCCTTGGAGGTGTCCACTCCGAAGTCAATGTTCGCAAGCTTTCCACCGAGGTCCAGTCCCATCCACTTCATGGCTTTGCCGACCCACGTGCTCTGGATCCATTCGCCGATGCTGTTCAGCGCATCCTCAATGGTCTGAAGGAACACATCCTTGATGTGGAAAATACCGTATAGGATTCTGTTTCCTATCCCCTTCATGGTGTTCAGGAACACTCCAGGGAGAGCCTTCACGAACTCCGTCACCATATCTCCAAGATGGCTGAGGACAATCCTCACAATCTGAGGTATGTTCCGGATGATTGTCCCGACTAGTTTCAGTCCATTGACCAAGGTTGAGATGATCTTGTCTATGACCTTGCCGACGGGAGAATCAAGCATCCAGTTTCCGATCTTGTTGACCAGTTCGCTGATATCGAGTCCTACCTCATCGCAATAGGAGGTCAGAAGGTACATCAGGTAGTTGAAGATTCCATCTCCGATTGTCTTGACGGTATCCGGGATGGCATTAAGCACCAGATCCAGCAGATTGGTTATGTTGGTCAGCGTGTTCTTGAAATGCGTGACAATGTAGTCCCCGATGAAGGAGATCAGATTTTTGATGTTGTCGAAACTGAAGAACTTCCCCAGCATCGACTTGACGGTCTCGCCAAGCTTCGATATGAATTCCGGGAAGTTGGAGAGCGTGACCTTCACATTCTGGATGAAGGTGCCGAACCTGTCGCTGAATGAAGACAGTGCATTGTCGAACCTGGCAATCAATGGCGCGAAGGAGAAGTTGACCAGATCTCCGATGGCCTGTTTTATGTCTCCAAATGTATTTTTTATGTTTGTAATGTGCTGACGGGTATCTATTTGGGCCAGCTGCTCGGAATAAGTCTTGAGCTTTCCGATGACCACATCGACTGCCGCACCCTGAGCCAACTCCTCTTTGGTAAGGCCTGACACATCGATTCCCAGCTTCTTCAACTGGGTGGTCGTGCCGTTGTAGGTGTTAAGCAGTGTCGTCATCGAAGAGTTGAGATCCTTACCGGTGACATTTGACAGATACACCGCCGCTGAGCTTATGCGCTCTATCTCGTCAGACGATTTCCCCAAAGCTGCAAGTTCCGACACCATGGACTCGATATCATCCTTCGAGGAAAGCGTCTGCCTTGAAAGGTTCCTGATTGTAGAGACAGCCTTGGAATAGGCGGAATTGTCTTTGAGGGCAATCTGGAGCTGCTTGTATTTCCGCTCCGCCTCCCAAAAGTCATTGAAGCATGATACACATGCATCCCCCAGTTTCTTGAGCGCAGCCAAAATGGCAGTGATGGTGAAGGCCTTTTTCAGTGTGTCGCCTGCCTTCTGAGCGACGTTTGACAGTTCTGTAATGTCGCCTTGGGCGGACTTGACCGCAGGCCCGATGTTGTTCTGGCCTGCTATGATGACCTTTGCGGTTGCCATAGAGAATGCTCCTGAAATGAACGAAAAGCCTGCGGGATTATCCTGCAGGCTCTGAAAGGATTAAATTATGTAGTTAATCAAAAGATTGTTCTAATGTTGAATAAATGTTGTTATTTCACCAGGCTTTTGTTCTTCTCAATCAGATGTTTTCTGTATTCACCTTGAATGATCTTCAAAACCTGCATCGTCATATACGGCTGGTCCAGTACACCTCCAGGGAAAGGAAGAATCTTGAAATCACCTGTATCCGAGTCGCAAATCGGCAGGAAAAAGTCAGTTATGTACATCAGCCAGTGTCCGTAGTCTGAGTACAGTTCTTCGTTATACCTGCCGTTGAAAACCTCCTGTGAAAGACTGGTTATTTCCCGTCTTCCACGTTCTGCTGGGTAAAAAAACTGGCTGAGGCATACTCCCCTATGACCTTGCCTGTCAGGTCAAGCTTCTCATAGATGAAGGACGCCACATCCTCATTGGACATCTTCTGCTTCTCGGTTTCATAGAGGTTATGGTCCACAATGATCAGAGGAAGGACATCCTTGAAGAACTCCAGAAGTTCCTTCTGTCCCTTCTCATGCGCTTCCTTGAGCTGCATCATCTCCAGGGTAGGAAGTTCCTTGAGAACCACATAGGCGTCATCGTCCTTCTCCTGCCCTATTATCGTTCCGAAGTCCACCCTCACCTTCTGTATCGCATTGTCGTATGCCTTTCTTCTTATGTATGCCATAGTCAGCCCTCCTTATGATTGACAGTGATTGTGATCGGCTCGGCACTCCCTATGGAAAGAGCCTCCCCGGAGAATGAGGAATCGATTATCCCGGCCCCTCCCACATTGCCGTCTGCTGACGTGATGGAGACATGCGGGATGTATACCTCGATGCTCTCTTCCGGATCCGACGTGGTGAACCTCAGAAGAAGAGCCACCGTCGGGCTTGAAGGGTCCTTGTAGTATGTGTTCCTCAAGGTGTCCACAGCATCCGAATACGGAATGGAGAAATCAACGGTCACACCTCTGAGTCCAGGTACAGGTCTTCCGGCAAACAGACCGGAGCAATATGTCGCAGGTGCATCCTCAGCTCCATTGTCGATGCTGATATTGCATTCCTTGACGCATATGGTCTGTGTCACCGAGGCCTTTGCAGTTCCTCCGGCAGCATACTTCAAAGTTGCCTGAGTGCAGCGGTAGGAAGGCAATGAAAAGGAAAGGGTCTGAATTGTCTGGGCACCGGATTCGCCTGCATTCAGTTCCTTTACACCTGCTATGTCGATATCAACCTTCACGTAGTCCTGTGCTGCAGCGGAGATCTTGATGGATTTGACCGTGACATCAGGATAGGTTTTCACAATTCCGCCACGCGAAAGCAGGATGGTTGAAACCGGAAGCTCGGTATTCGGTGGAACCAGGGTATAGACATTCTCGTTCTTTCCTCCGAGGGCGGCTTCAAAAAGCCAGTCCGCGAATTCAGGCCTGAGAATGACTGATATTGATCCATCAACCTTGACGGAGATGACATCAGCCTGGTTGCGTGTCTTCGAGGCGAGAAGGTTTCCCTCATCGCCCTTCTCGACCGTGGTCTTAATGGTTTCGCCCGTAAGGTTAAGAAGAGTGTCCGGGGTTACGGGCGTACCCCATGCGCTCTGAAGCCCCGCCTGACAGACGGAACCTGATCCTACTCGATACATGATGTACCTCCTTAGAAATCTTTTGTGTATCTGACCGAGACGGAAACCTCGATCGCCTGTATGTTTCTGTTGCCCTCGACAGCGGGATAGAAGTCCGCATCGTCGATTGAGCAAAAGTCTACCTCGCAGTCCAAGGTCATGTTTGTCTTAAGAAGCCTGTAAAGGGCGTTGTAGTATCCATAGACCTTCCTTGTGAGGTTCTCCTGGCTGTCCTTCTTGCAGATCACGAAAACAGCAATATTGAAGGTTGAATCGTCACTTTCGGTAGTTAGTGTCTCATAGTTTGCCCAGTTCGGCTGGATATAAAGCATGGTTTTCATGGGCATCTGGTCCGTGTCCGGGAATTCAATGGCCACATTACGGTCGCCAATCGGATCAAGATTCTCATCTAGATACGTGTTGAGCTGACCATGTATGACCGACTTCATGGCATTAAGGATTGTCAGTTCATTTCGCATTTGTCTTCCTCTGTGCGGCCTTCTCTGCCCTGTCGATCTCCTTCTGCACAAGCTCGTCCAGACGCTGCCTGTATGATGAACCCTGCAGATAGCTCTTTGCAGGCGCTTCAATCCAATCAACAGGCTTCAGACTCACCTGATGCTTCTTTACCCATTTGTCTCCGATTCTGAATGTAAGGAATTCGCCGTTCCTGGCTTTGATCGTCGGACCTTTGGCTAAGGCGTATCCATAAAGGATGTTGCGGTGTTCTGCCCTGGGCGAGATCTTCACTGCAGCCCCGGACTTGAAGATCTTTGCTGTCACACTCTTGTAAAGGGTCCGGCTATGCTTCTTCAGAAGCGAGGTGTAGTTCCTCTTCACCGCCTGTTTGACAGAGGTTCCTATACCTGATAGCACTCTGCGCCTCATGGACTTGCGGTTTCCATGCAGGTGTTCAAGCATGGCCATGGCCTCATCAACATCCGCTTTGACATTGATGAGGCTCTCTCCTTGGAACTGGCCGTTCATTCGTCTGCTCAAAACGCCACCTCCCTGAATGTCTGAAGCGGATTCAGATACTTCGAGTAGTTGGTGTATGAGATGAAGGACCTGCTGTTGTCTGCGAAGCTCTTTCCGGTGATGCCTATGTTCTCACCGGCCTCCATCAGCATCAGAGTCGCAATACGAAGCACCGTCAGTCTCACAAGGTTCGGTACGGACTCTCCCCATTTCTCTTCGGGGTCGAATCTTAGGTACTCGGAAACCAGCTCCTGGGAAGCTGACAGAATCGCATCCTTAAGCTCCAGAGTGGCCGCCGTATCCTCGAAGTTCCCGGTATACTCATTGAACTGACTGACGGTGACAACCATGCTATGCCTCCACGGCTATGATTCCCGCAGCCCTGAGCGAGATCAGAAGAGAATTGAAATCCTGTGCTGTCGGAGCAGACCCCGTGCAGTTGTCAACTGCAACGCCCTGTTTCACAAGGCCTTTTGTCTCAGGGCCTGCGTCAGGTATTTCCTGAACAGGAAGGCCCTCTATCTGAGAGCCTTCCTCGAAGATCACCTTTCCACCGAAGTGGGTGACGTTGCCACCCTGTTCGGTATAGTTCTTTGTGTTGTAAGACATTCAACCCTCCTGTCAGGAAGCCTTCTGCTGCAGGACCTTGATCGCCTCAGGAAGCACGGTCTTTGCATCAAGACGCTTGTAGGCAAGGAATCCGACCTGTCCGTTTCCGGCAAAGAGCTCATTGAGTCTCTTGAATACGATTCCTGACCTGTCTGCGATCCAGTAGTAGGACAGGTCTCCGAAGAGAACCGTCTTGTTTCCGGCTCCGACCTCCGGCATGAAGGCGGATGTGTGGTACGGCTTTCCGAGAATGGTGTTCGTCTCACCGTCCCTGATACCAGGCTGCCAGAGATACTGGCCGTTTCCGTCCTTGAGCTTTCTGATGAGCTTGATTGTGCTGTCATTCAGGACCCAGATAGCCTTCTTGCGGTAGGGGGTCTTGAGGCTGTGGAACAGATCAATGATCTCATCTGCAGTGATGGCAGAGGTTGATGCGGCGGTGAGTCCGATCTGTGCGCCGCCTGTGGCGTTCAGAAGGCCGGTGGGCTTGTGGGTGCCGTTGCCTGTGAGGAAGGCAGCTTCCTCCTTGTCGCCGATCCTACGGGCAAACTCGGATCTCATGTAGCCCTCAAGATCGAATGCGGAGTCGTTGAGAAGCTCCTCCGAGACCTTGATCAGAGTTCCGACCTTGTGGGCATCAAGGTTGACCTGTCCGAAAGACTCATCGGATGCGGTGAATGCATCCTCTTCCTCCATCCATGCAGCTTCTCCATGAGATGCCACAACGGGAATCTTGTGTGTTCCGCTGGAGGTCTGGATGACCTTCGCATACTGGCGGATCACAGTTTCTTCGTTCAGGGCCTGGATGAGTGTGTTCTCATACTCATCTGGTACAAGATATCCGCCTTCGGAATCCACGCCTTCCTGGAGGGCATTGAATACCTCGGAAGTGGGATACTTGATGCGGATGCTGTTCCAGAACGCCTTGCGGTATGAGTCGGCTGCACGTCCTTTCTTCTCATCCTGCTTCGGTTCTCCCGGCCTTACGGTGATCGGTGTGTTGACCGGCATCTCGAGTTCGGTCTCGCGTCTCTCGAGTCTCTCCATCCTTCCGATCTGCATATCCAGGGAGGAAAGATCGTCTTCCATCCTTGAATAGGCTGCATCATCCTCTGCAGAAAGGCGCATGTCGTCATTTGCCCTGGTCTCCAGGAAATCCCTGGATCTCTTCACGAGGGCGGCTCTTTCCGCCCTGAGTTCTTTAAGTGTCTTCATTTTGACACCTCCTTTAAATTGAGTTCCTCAAGCAGGGCGGAAATCTCCCTGCCTGTATTGGTCTTTGGCTTGGAATACCTGGCGACAAGCTTCGCCTTCAGGACGTCCTCAGATGTCCTCTGGGCAAAAGAAAAGGCAGCCATTTCGTTGACTGCCTTCTTTCTGTCTTCCAGCATTCCGTCCGCGAAGCCAAGCGCTATGGCTTTGCGGGCATTCATCCATGTCTCGTTCTCCATCATCCGGGAAAGCTCCTCATCCGGGAGACCTGTCCGGATCGCATAAGCGTTTATGATGCTCTGTTTGACTTCATCCAGCATCTTCACGGCTGCCTTCATGTCGTTGTGATCACCGAAGGCCATCGTCGCCGGGTTATGGATCATCATCATGGCCGTCGGTGCCATCAGGACCTCCGTCCCGGCCATTGCGATGACCGATGCCGCAGAAGCTACGATGCCGTCGATCTTCACCGTGACCTTGCCCGGATAATCGATCAGCATGCTGTAGATCTGACTCGCTGCAATGCAGTCACCACCGGGGCTGTTGATCCATATGACTACCGGGCCGGAATCCGCGAACAGTTCGTCCTTGAACATCTTGGGTGTGATGTCGTCATCGAACCATGACTCAGGTGCGATGGTCCCGTATATCTCAAGGACTCTTCCTTCCTGTTCTTCCTCCGCCTGGTTCCTGAACGCCCAGAACCTTTTCGTCTTCATTCTGGTTTTCCTCCGTGTTTGATTTCCTCTCGTATGCCGCACCTGCCTTCTCAAGTGGCAGCATGTTTCCGTTGACCAGATACAGATCTCCGCCCTTGTCGGCGGGTATCCGGTCAAGATCCTCAAGCTCCCTGATGTCGTTAGCGCTCATCCAGCCGTTCTGTCGGGCGGTGGCGTAGCCGGTCATGCGGCTCTGATAGTCACCTCGGAGAAGCCCCTCGACATTGAACTTGAAGAAATAAGTGTGTTTCTCATCGGGAGAGAACAGCGCCCGTGCAAGGCTCTGCTCCCATCGGATGACCCAGGGATCCAAGGTGTATTTCACGAATTCCAGGGACTGCTGCTCTATGTTGCTGAATGATGACTTCTCCAGATCCCCGACCATGTGAGGCGGAACCCTGAAGATCCTGGCTATCTCATTGATCTGGAACTTGCGTGTCTCAAGGAACTGTGCCTCATTTGGAGAGATTGAGATCGGGCTGTATTTCATGCCTTCCTCAAGCACTGCAACCTTATGGCTGTTGGCAGATCCGCCATAGGCCGCATTCCAGGAATCACGAACCTTCGCAGGGTCCTTGAGGATTCCGGGATGCTCAAGAACACCCGAGGGTGATGCCCCGTTCGCGAAGAACTTGGCTCCGAACTCCTCACACGCCATTGCCATGCCGATCGCGTTCTTGGCCATCGCTATCGGAGAGTATCCGACAAGCCCGTCGAAACCGAGACCGGGACTGTGAAGGACATCGTAAGGACTGAGCTTGACGCTGGACTCGTTGTCCTTTGCGTTTGCCTCCTCCTTGGATCGTGAATATGTGTAATAGAGCTGGCCGTTGTCATCCCTGTCCACCTGCATCTTGTTAGGCATAAGAGGATACAGAGCCAGGACCTCACCCTTGCCGTTGCGGATTATCTGCGCATATGCGTTTCCCCACAGAAGGAGATGAGTCATGAGAGTCTCCCTGAAGACGAAGCTCGTCATCTCGGGATTGGGTTCATCATGAAGGAGCGAATACAGCCCGTGGTCAATGGCTTTTGTCTTGCTGCCATCTTCCTCATACCTGTATAGGTGTAGCGGCAGACCTGCTATGGCTTCGGACAGAATCCTCACACAGGCATAGACAGCGGTCATCTGCATTGCAGTGCGCTCGTTCACGTTCTTCCCGGACGATGATCCGCCCATGAAGAAACTGTAGGCCGAGCCCGCAGTGCGGTTGGTCACGGGTTTGTCACGTGACTTGAATATTGAG